>DXUR01000702.1 GCA_019417795.1 Clostridiales bacterium
AAATAGAAAGGACACGGAGATAATGGGAAAACGAAAGCAGCCCTTCGGCTATAAAGTGAAGCTCGGCGAGATCGTGCCGCAGCCGCAGGAGGCGGAAACGGTGCGGAGCATCTACCTGCAATACCTTGCTGGTGCCTCCTTCAAGCAGCTTGCCGAACAGCTTCAGACAGAGGATGTTCCCTACGATGAGGACAAGTCCTGGAACAAAAATATGGTGGCGCGAATTCTGGAGGATGACCGGTATATCGGTGAGAAAGAATTCCCGGCGCTCATCCCAACGGAGCAATTCCACGCCGCCCAGGAACGCAGGAAAGAGATGCGCCCCGAGTATAAGCAGACACCTGCGCAAAAGGAGTTACGCAAGCTGTGCGGCGGCACCGTACCCGACAGCGTTGCACGAAAAGTCCTCAAGATACTGAATCAGATGGTCGACGATCCGCAGATCATCAAGATAGAAACATCCGGTGTTCCCACCACAGAAGATATCCGGCGGCTCCAGCAGAAACTTGACACGCTGCTACAGACACCACCTGTAGATGCGGACACCGCGCGGCAAAAAGCCTTGGAGGTCGCATCCCTAAAGCTGGCGAGTGTCAAAACGGAGGAATATGAATCACACCGGCTCCGCCGCATCTTTGGTTCGCAGGCAAAGCTGTGGGAGCTGGACGCAAACCTCCTGCGGCAGAGCATCCGAAAAATCACCTATGACAGTAAGACAGTCAAAGTCCTGCTGAAAAACAATCAAGTCTTAGAGGAGTGTGATGATACATGACGCAGTCCCGCCCTGAACCGAAGGTCATCGTGATTCCCGCAAAGGAGGAATCGCCGCAGGATCAGGAAAAGAAGAAAAATCTCCGGGTAGCCGCATACTGCCGCGTGTCCACGAAAAAGGACGAGCAGCTCAACAGCTACGAAAACCAGAAAGCATACTACACGGAAAAAATCATGGCAAACCCCGACTGGACGATGGCGGATATTTTCGCGGATGAAGGCATCACAGGCACTTCCGCCTGCAAGCGCAAGGATTTTCTTCGCATGATCCGCCAGTGCAGGCAGGGCAAAATCGACATGATCCTTGCCAAATCCGTCTCCCGCTTCGCCCGTAATACCGTGGACACGCTGAACTATACCCGCGAACTGCGCGGCATGGGCATCCCGGTCATCTTTGAGGAGCAGAATATCAACTCCATCTACCCAGAAAGCGAGTTCCTGATCACTATCCACGGTGCCTTCGCACAGTCCGAAAGTGAGGGCATCTCCTCCCGTGTTAAGTGGGGCAAGCATCAGGCGATGCGGACGGGAAAGGCGAATATCCAGTATAAGACCCTGCTGGGCTATGAAAAGAACCCTGACGGTGAGATGGTGGTGAATGCGGAGCAGGCGGAAACGGTCCGAAGGATTTATGAGATGTACTTATCCGGCCAGACGCTGCGCAGCATCAAGGAAGCCTTGGAATCCGGCGGCTTCAAGAATTCGGCAGGAACAATGGAATGGACAACTTCTAATCTGCGGACGATCCTCTCTGACGAAAAATACTGCGGTGACGTCCTGCTCCAGAAAACATTCATTCAGGATTGTATCAGTAAAAAGGTTATCAAAAATACCGGACAGCTTCCCATGTATCTGATTCAGAACCACCATGAAGCCATTATCCCACGGGACCGATTCGATGCCGTGCAGGTGGAATTGGCACGACGTAAAACATTGACAAGCAGCACGAAAAAGAGCGCTCCGACCGGCATGAGCCGTTACAGCGGCAAATACGCACTCAGCGGTCTGCTGTTCTGCGGCGAGTGCGGTACGGCGTACCGCAGAGTGGTGTGGACACAGCACGGTGAGAAACGAGCCGTGTGGCGCTGCAGCAGCCGCTTGGACTATGGAAAGAAATACTGCAAAGAATCTCCGACGCTGGACGAATCGCCGCTTCAGCAGGCGGTGCTGGCAGCCATCAATGCATCCATGTCAGGGTGCAAGGTTCTGGCAGATCAGCTTGTAGATGCGATGGAGCAGGAATTGGCGCCGATTCCCGGTGAGAGCATGAGCCTTGGAGATATCGACCGAGCGGTCACAGAGTTGGGCAAACAATTCGATACGCTTCTGGCAGAAGCGGCAAATGGTGACGCGGACGAATACGCCGAGCGCTTTCGTACCATCTCCACCACGATGGAGGAACTGAAGCGCCGCAAGGCGGCAATCCTCAGTATCCGGCAGGAACAGGAGCAGATCGGCCGCCGTATCCATGCGGCAGCCTCGGCAATGACCGCGGTGACCATGGGAATTACAGAGTGGGACGATGGCGTAGTCTATCAGATACTGGAAAAGGTCACCGTTCTGGCAGGCAACCGCATCAAGGTCACTTTCCGCAACGGCGTAGAAATCGAACAGACCGTAGACCAACCTAAGAGGAGGAAATTCATATGATTTATGT
>DXUR01000703.1 GCA_019417795.1 Clostridiales bacterium
TTGCGTGTGCGGGTCTTGGCCGTTGGGCTTTGTGGGGGATGCGGGGAATACGGATTGCCACGTCGGGGCTGCGCCCCTCCTCAGAATGACGCCTTCTTTGACCCCTCTCTATCGTTTCAGAGAAACGATAGACGCCCATGGGCGTCCCGGCGCGCACTTTTACGCAGGCATATTACCACTTATATGGACACAATGCAAGTCCCTTTTTGTCAAAAACTGTCATTTTTTCTGGAATTTTCTGCATCCCATTCCCCGGTATGGCAAAAGGGCCTTGCTCCTCGCCGCAAGGCCCTTATTTTTCTGGAAACTTCGCTGCCATTACCGCAGCTGCGCCGTGAACACGATCTCCCCCGGCTGAGGGCATTGGGCCCGGATGAAGCCGTGGTGTCCCTCGGCAATGCTCCGGGCGATGGAGAGCCCCACACCGAAGCCGCCATCGGCGGAGCGGGCCTGATCCGACCGATAGAACCGGTCAAAGAGCTTCTCTGTCTCCCCCTCGGCCAGCGGTGTACAGGCATTGCTGCACCGCAGGACGACGCCCCGTTTTCCCTTCTCCAGCACAAACCGGATGGGTGTCTCCGGCAGGGCATACTTCACGGCGTTATCCAGCAGGATAGACACCAGCTGCCGCACGGCGTACTCGTCGCCGCAGTAGGTAAGCCCCGGCACGATAGCAAGCTCCAGCGGATGGCCCTGAGACCGGGCAAAATCCCGGAAGGACTCCGCCGTCTCCTCCACCGCCTCGCTGACGGCGAAGTCCGACAGCTTCAGCGGCGATTCCTCCTCGTCCATGCGGGAGAGCGTCACCGTGGTCCTGCGGAAGCAGAAAAAAGCCTGACCTCTTCTCTCTTCCCTCTTTTATAAACAGGGCAGGGTCCGGTTCCCTTGGGAACCGGACCCTGTCCTGTTTTTGACGCCTCACCTACTCGCCAAGGCTGCGGGAGAACCCCCCATCCTCACAGGATGGAGAGCTGTCCCGGATCCTCGTCACCCTCTGGGCCAGTCCAGATCTCTGGGCAGCCCCAGAATGTAGTCGGCGCTGACGTGGTAGTACCGGCACAGCTTCTCCAGCTTCTCAATACCCATTTCGCTGGTGCCGTCCCTCCAGCGGCGGATCTGCTTGGTGCTGACGCCGATGACCTTCGCCAGATCCTGCACCTTGGTGTCGCTGTCCTCAATAATGGCGTCAATATTTGGATACTGCTTCATGTATGCTCTCCTCGTGGTCTATTGTCTATGCTTCATCGGCGATTTTTGTCGAATTATGTCGAAAATTTTACACGCAAAATGGCACGTTCGTCTTGACTTTGGACATATATGTCATTTATAATATGTAAAGACATATATGTCCCACATTTATTTGTTCGTTCTGTCCTCATCACCGTCATTGTTTGACATTCTCCACGCAATATGACTGGAAATTTCAGGACAGTTGCTCTGTTTCGACGTTCTTCATGAGCAAAAGATGCTTTAATAGTTCTGCACCCGCCAAGTGCTCCAAGCTATCTCCGGGAGGAACCCCCTATGACCGTAAAAAAACTCTTACAGCTCCTTAGCACCATTCTGGTGGCGCTGGTAGTCCTTCTGGCCGTGGCGCTGGTCGGCGTCCGACTGGCCGGCATCCGCACCTTCACCGTTCTGTCCGGCTCCATGGAACCCACCTACCATGTGGGCTCCCTCATCTACGTAAAAAAGGTGGACCCCGCCGCCATCCGGCCGGGGCAGGTCATCACCTTCATGCTGGATGAGAACACCGTGGCCACCCACCGGGTGGTGGAGGTGGTCCCCGACGAGGACGATCCCTCCACTCTGCGCTTCCGCACCAAGGGCGACGCCAACGACGCCGAGGACGGCAGCCTCGTCCATTATAAAAACGTCATCGGCACCCCGGTGTTTACCATTCCCAAGCTGGGCTACGTAGCCAATTACATCCAGCATCCCCCCGGCCTGTACGTGGCCATCTCCGCCGGGGCCGTCCTGCTGCTGCTGACCTTCCTGCCGGACCTGCTCTCCGGCGGCTCCGACAAGGGGCAGGGCAAGCACATCCGTCAGGACAGTCAAAAGGCGTAGATCCGTCGGTCCTGCCGCAAGGCTCACCATATAATTTGTTATCATTTTATGCAGGAGGAAAAACCATGAAAGCAAGGAACCGCATCAAACCCCTGTTGACCCTGTGCTGCGCCCTGCTGCTGGTAGCCGCCGGTGTGTTCGGCACGCTGGCCTACCTCACCGGCACAGACACGGTCAACAACACCTTCACCGTCGGCAACGTGAAGATCACGCTGGACGAGGCCAAGGTGAACACCGACGGAACGCCTGTGGTGGGCGCTGACCGGGTGAAGGCCAACGAGTACCATCTGCTCCCCGGCCACACCTACACCAAGGATCCCACCGTCACCGTTGAGGAGGGCAGCGACCTGAGCTACGT
>DXUR01000704.1 GCA_019417795.1 Clostridiales bacterium
ACCGGCTACCGTGCGCGCACACGTTTTGCAAAGTTCTTCAACCTTCCGGAGCTGATGAATATGTTCAAGGAGGCAGCGGACATCAAGACTTCCGACCAGTTGCATCTGCCTGTTCCGGAAGCCAAGTTTGAAACTGTCGTGGTCAAACCATCGGAGATCCAGCAGGACATGGTGAAATCCCTGAGCGAACGTGCTGCTGAGGTGCATAGCGGTGCGGTTGACCCCTCGGTGGACAATATGCTGAAGATCACCTCGGACGGACGTAAAATCGGCCTTGACCAGCGGCTGATGAATCCGCTCACCCCGGATGACCCGGACAGCAAGCTGAATGCCTGCGTCGACAATGTTCTGCGTATCTGGAACGAAACCAAAGAGGATAATCTGACGCAGCTGATTTTCTGCGATATGTCCACGCCCAAGGGAGACGGCTCGTTCAATGTCTACGATGATATTCGCACAAAGCTGCTTGCCGCCGGGGTGCCGGAATCGGAGGTCGAGTTCATCCACAACGCTGATACTGAAGGTAAGAAAGCGGATTTGTTCTCCAAAGTCCGCAGCGGCAAGGTGCGTGTCCTGCTGGGCAGCACTGCAAAGATGGGCGCAGGCACCAATGTCCAGACCCTGCTGGTGGCCGTGCATCATCTGGATGTAGGCTGGCGACCGTCCGATATGACCCAACGCAACGGCCGAATCATCCGTCAGGGCAACAAAAACAAACAAGTTTACGTCTATAATTACGTCACGGAGGGGACATTCGACGCCTACCTCTGGCAAACGGTGGAAAACAAGCAGAAGTTTATTTCGCAGATCATGACGAGCAAATCTCCGATGCGCTCCTGTGATGATGTGGATGAGCAGGCTCTTTCGTATGCCGAGGTCAAGGCCCTATGCGCAGGCGACCCGCGCATCCGGGAAAAGATGGATCTGGATGTGCAGGTAGCAAAGCTCAAGGTGCTGCGCTCGGATTACCAGAACCAGAAATATCGTCTGGAAGATAAGCTGCTCAAGCATTACCCGGAGGAAATTCAGAAAGCGAAGAACCGTATTGCGGCTCTGAAAAACGATGCCCAAATCGCAGACGCACACCCGCAGGATAAGGAGAACTTCTGCGGCATGACGATCAAGGGCATGGTGTTCGATGAGAAAAAAGCAGCTGGTGAGCGGCTGATGCTCGCCTGCAAGGAGATGCCGAATGCGGATATGATGCTGCTGGGCACCTATCGCGGCTTTGAGCTGAACATTCGCTTTGACAGTTTCAAGAATGAGCATCAAATCGTTCTCCGCGGCGAGCTGAGTTATCCGGTACCGCTGGGCGATGACCCTCGCGGCAACATCGTCCGTCTGGACAATGCCATCGGCAATTTTGCCGACCGCATTGCCGATGCTGATGCCGCACTGGATTCTCTGGAACAACAGAAGCAGGCCGCAGAGGTTGAAATCGCCAAGCCGTTTGCGCAGGAGGAAGAACTGCAAACCAAATCTGCCCACCTTGCAGAATTGGATGCGCTGTTGAACATGGAGCATCAGTCCAGCCGGACAGAACCCGAAGCGGAAGAAAAGCCGGATGCCCGCCCCTCTGTGCTGGCAGCTCTGGAAGAAAAGGCTGATAAAGTGGAGCCTGTCCGACCATTCAAATCTTACTTGGATAAGGATGGTGATGCCCGGTGAACGACCGTCGCGACCAGCAGCTCCATTTCCGGGTCAGCAAAGTCGAACTGGAACGCATTCGTCAGAAGATGGAAAGTTGCGGTATTTTGAGCATTGGCTCTTATCTGCGAAAAATGGCTCTGGATGGTTACTGCCTGAATCTTGATTTACCACAGCTGCGTCGGATGGCGTACCTTCTTCAGAATTGCAGCAACAACCTGAATCAGGTGGCGAAACGGGCCAGTGAAAGCGGGCAGCTCTATGCCGCCGATTTAGAGGACTTGCGTAGTCGGTTGGATGAGCTGATAGCTATTGGCAAGCAACTTCTCGCCAAACTCACCGAACTCTAAAAAATTTCCCGCAGTAGGAGGCTGCGGGTTTACATAACGGTTGACACCCTTGCAAGGCAAGGGGCGATACCTTTATAATAGGGGCGAAAAAGAAAGGCTGGTGTTTGATATGAGGTTTTTATTCAAGATGATGCTTGCCCCGATCTCTCTGTTCGTGGCTTTTCTGGCTCTGATGGCAAAGTGGCTGCTTACTCTGTCCAGCTATGTTGTCGCGCCGTTGATGCTGTATATCTTTGGCTGCGGCATCTACACCGTCTACCGCCAGACTTGGGATCAATTTCTGATTCTGCTGGTTGCCGAATTTCTCTGCTTTGTCCTTTTTGTCGGCGCAACTGCAATGGTGGAGGGCGTTGAGAAATTCAGCGGTTGGCTCCGGGACCTGATTTGATTTTGAATCTTCTTGCCGCCTTCGGGCGGCTTTTTCATTT
>DXUR01000705.1 GCA_019417795.1 Clostridiales bacterium
ATGTCGGCTTCTTTCTGCGGGATACTTGCGGCGATTTGATTCTGCTCCTCCATATAGCTGCCGGAAAGCATCTGGAACTGCTCTGTTGTGATGCGGCCCAGCACACTGTCCTCATACAGCTTTTTGAAGATCGCGTCCAGTTCCGCTTTCCGTTTCCGCATGGCTGCCAGTTCTTTCTCCTGCCTGCGGATCTCCCGCTGAAGCTCGGTGGACTGCTTGCTGCCAATGTAGGCGGCGAACTTTTCCGGATGTTCCCGCGCCGCGCTCGTCACCCGGCGCAGGTCCTCCAGTACGATCTCGTCCAGAACACACTCCCGGATGTAGTGGCCCGTACAGGCTTCGCCATCCTTCTTGTAGGTGCGACAGGTAAAGTGATTGTAGCTGGCGGACATGGTATGCGCCCGGTGCAGCACCATGTTGGAGCCGCAGTCGGCGCAGAACACAAGGCCGGAATACTTGCTCTGTTCTTCCATCTTTGTCAGACGGCGCTTGTTCTTACGGACTCTCTGTACCACGTCCCAGACCTCCCGCGTAATGAGGGCGGGATGGGTGTTCTCAAAGACCAGGCATTCCTCTCTTGGATGTTCGACCCTTCGCTTGTCCTTGTAGGATCTGCTGCTGTGCTTCATGTTGACGGTATTGCCCAGATAGATCTCGTTTTCCAACATATCCGCTACTGTATCCCCAGACCAGTGATATGGGCGCTGGGTATCCAATCCCGTATGAGTCATGCCGTACTTGGTGTAGGCGTACATGGTAGGCGTCAGGATCTGCTCTTTCTTGAGAATGCGGGCAATTTGGCTGGGGCCACTGCCGCCGGCGCACATGGCAAAGATCCTGCGGACGATGGCTGCCGCCTCTTCGTCCACGATTAGTTTTTTCGTGTCCGGGTCCTTTCGGTAGCCGTAAGGCGCTCTGGTCCCCAGCCGTTCGCCCCGTTCCGCTTTGGCCTTCAGAACCGCACGGATCTTCCGGCTGGTGTCCCGAATAAACCACTCGTTGAACAAATTCTTGAACGGCATGAGGTCGTTGCTCTCGCTGCTGTCGGTGTCCACATTGTCATTGATGGCGATGTAGCGGACGCCGAACATGGGGAAGCGTTCCTCGATGTAGAGTCCCGTGTGGAGCTGATTTCTACCGAGGCGACTGAGATCCTTGGTCACAATGATCCCGATCTCGCCGTTTTCCATGTCTGAGATCATCTGCTGGAACGCCGGTCTTTGGAAGTTTCCTCCCGAAAAACCGTCATCCACATAGAAGCAGGGGCTGGGGAAATGGTGATCTTCCGCGAACTTCTGTAAAATGGTTTTTTGATTCTGGATCGAGTTCGAATCGCCCTCTATCCCATCGTCCTGGCTGAGACGGCAGTAAAGAGCGGTTTTCCTGATTTGGTTTGACTGATTCATACAGCCCTCCTTTTCTTTGTCAAACCGTTCAGAGCATTGCGACACCACAATACCCCGAACGGCCTGAATTGTCCAGCACTTTACGCACACAGCTTTCCCTGCTGAAAGTCCAGTTCTGCCAGGGCTTTCAGCTTGTCCTCCGGGGTTTCGCTGCCATGCCGGGGAAACACGGAAATGACTCGAATCTCCCGCCTGCAGGCTGTCTGCAACCGCTCCACGGTGATATGATGATTGTCGATGGTGATATTGGCTTTTTGCTCCATAGGCTCTCCTTTTTCTATTGTTTACTAAGTTTGCCCACACGCCGCCTGTGGGGCCTCTGCCGGAGGGGATGGGCAAGGACACTGCCCATTACGGAAGAACGCCGCACGGGGCGGCACGGGGCGAACGGGTGGGTGTTTACCAACGGCTTTGAACTTCTAAACCGCTTCCGGCAATGTTGCCGAGAGCGGTTTTCTGTTTTTTCAGATGCCCCCTCACTACCCCTCCCGAAAAAACAGCGTGATGAATACCCCGGAATCAAAAGCTCCTGTAAAAGATTTAAGGTCAAGGGTGTGCAATAGACACCCTCGCCGTCCAACCTTGGGTGTCTTATTGACACCCAAGGTGAAAAAAATTGGCAGACAGGCTCTTGTAAAGTCTGTCTGCCGATGGTAACATACCGCAAATCGAAGAAGGAGGCTCGGAACATGATGTATGCTGTTTTATCATTGGGGCTGGCGCTGCTGGGCGGGATCGTCCGTCTGGCACAGGTGCTACGGTTGTCTGCGCCGCTGCTGTACGGTGCACTGGTAATCACGGTATTCCGCCCGTGGTATCTGGCCCATACCGCTCTGGCGGACGGCATTTTCCTTGTGCTGGTGGGTCTTGCGGCGCTGTCATGGGTGGTGACGCTGATTCGAGCGGTGCGGGAGACGATCTGGTAAAGTAAGGGTTGGCAAGATTGCCAACCCTTACTTTCAGACAACCTTGTCAAAAAGTCTGACCGGGTTCGGTGAATTCACCGAACCCGGTTTT
>DXUR01000706.1 GCA_019417795.1 Clostridiales bacterium
GTATTCCTCAAAGGGACGGATATGGGTGGTGGTACAGAGGAGGACCGTCCCCGGCAATTCTGCCGCCAGACGGCGCAGCAAACTGGTTTTACCGCCGCTGCCGATGACGGCGGTGACGCCGGGGTATACTTCCAGCAGCTTGGAAAAATCCATAATCCACCTCTTTTCGTTTGCTGTGCCCGCGATGCTGCGGGCTTGTTTCCTCTACCGCTTCACCATCAGGCGCTTCATGCCGGCTTCCAAACCCTCGGCGGAAAGGTCGAACATGGGGAACAGCTTGGCCAACTGCAGGTGGGTCAGGGTCCAGAAGTCCTGAAATGCCGGCAGAGGCTCCGGGTTCAGCCAGATGAGATAAGGGAAGTGCTTTTTAAACAGCTCCAGCCATTCCAGACCGGAAGGGCCGTACCGCTGGTTCCGCCAATCGTACTGCTTTTCCCGCAGCTCGTAGGGGTTCATGGCGGCATCGCCCACGAGAATGACCTTGTAGCTGGCATCGAAATTCTGCAAAAGCCATTCCGTAGGCGTTTGGCCGTCCTGCCAGAGGCGGGGGCCGTTGTAAACGTCGCCGTAAATGCAGTTATGGAAATAGTAGGTGTGCAGCTCTTTAAAGTGGTTGGACTTGGTGGCCGCCTGAAACAGCTGGCTGCACAGGCCGGAATAGTAGTCCATAGAACCGCCGGAGTCCATCAGCAGCAGGACCTTCACCGTGTTCTTCCGGGGGTTCTTGTACCGGACCTCCAGCCGCCCCGCGCTCTCGCAGGTATCGTGGATCGTGGCGTCCACATCCAGCTCCTTTTCGGCGCTCCGCTCCTGCGCGGACAGCTGACGCAGCGTGCGGAAGGCCATCTGGAACTGGCGGGTGTCCAGCTTATTGTCTTTTCGGAAGTCCCGGAATTTTCGTTCTCCCGCCACCATCATGGCGGTGCGGTGCATGGACTGCCCGCCGATCCGGATGCCGTTGGGATGCCAACCACTGTTGCCCCAAGGGGTGCGGCCCTGGGTCCCAACCCAGTAGTTGCCGCCGTTGTGCTCTTCCGTCTGCTCTTTCAGACGTTCCTCCAGCATTTTCAGCAGTTCCTCCAGCGTTTCATCCGGAAACCCGGCGGAGCGCAGGTCGGCAATGGTCCGTTTCAGATCCTCGCTGGGGTGGTTCAACCAGTCCAGCAGGTCCTCCGGCAGCTCCCCGGTGTAGGGCACGTTCTTGAAAAATTCCAGAAAGATCTGGTCAAAGCGGTCAAATTCCGTTTCATTCTTCACCACGATGGCCCGGCACAGGTGATAAAAGCCGGTGAGCGTCGAATGGTGCAGTCCCTTTTCCATGCCCTCCAGCAGCGTCATCCACTCGTTCAGGGAAACGTGCAGCCCCCGCTGACGCAGCAGGTAAAAAAACGCGGCGAACATGGCTTACTTCACCTTTCGCAGGGTCTGAAGATCCTTGCCTTTTT
Organism: Clostridiales bacterium; assembly: GCA_019417795.1. The sequence continues at coordinate 1,446 of DXUR01000706.1, forward strand.
TCAGCAGGACACCGGCGAAGGGAATCTCCTTTTCGATGCGGGCCGGGTCCACGCCGCCGGCCACCAGCGCCCGGATCCAGTCCACCAACTCAGAGGTGGAGGGCTTTTTCTCAATGCCCCGCAGCTCCCGCAGCCAGTAGAAGGCGGCGAGGGACTGCTTCACCAGCTTTTCCTCCAAATCACCGAAGTGGACCCGGAGAATGGCTTCCATCTGCTCCTGCTCCGGGAACTCGATGTAGTGGAACACGCACCGGCGGAGGAAAGCGTCCGGCAGTTCCTTCTCTGCGTTGGAGGTGATGATGACGATGGGGCGCTGCTTGGCCTGTACGGTCTCCTTCGTCTCGGGGATGTAGAACTCCATCCGGTCCAGCTCCCAGAGCAGGTCATTGGGAAATTCCAGATCCGCCTTGTCGATCTCGTCGATCAGCAGGACCACCTGCTCATCGGCAGAGAAGGCTTCGCCCAGCTTACCCAGCTTGATGTATTTTTTAACGTCATCCACACCGGCGTTTCCAAACTGGCTGTCATAGAGCCGCTGTACCACGTCATAGACGTACAGGCCGTCCTGAGCCTTGGTGGTGGATTTTACGTTCCAGATAATGAGTTTTTTCCCAAGAGCGTCCGCCACGGCCTGAGCCAGCATGGTCTTGCCGGTGCCCGGCTCACCCTTGATGAGCAGAGGCTTCTGCAAAGCCACGGCAATGTTGACGGTCTCCATCAGGTCGCGGGACGCCACGTAATTTGCGCTGCCGCTGAATTTTGTATCCATATTTGTTCTCCTTTGCGTGGGTTTGGTGTGCTGGGCCGATTATAGCAGACTTTTTTTCGGGAGACAATGTAAGTTTACGTTTTGACACACTATCCCAGCGCCACGTCTAAGATCATCATAATTAAAAAGCCTCCCACAAAGCCGCAGGTCCCGGCTTTGGAATGGGCTTGAGGCACCAGTTCCTCCACCACCACATACAGCATGGCTC
>DXUR01000707.1 GCA_019417795.1 Clostridiales bacterium
ATATGCCTCCGGCGGGGCCAAAGCTTTCTATCCGCATTTACCCGGGCCGCCATCCATCCATGGCCGCCGCCAGCTTTTCCAGCGCCCGTTTCTCGATGCGGGATACATAGCGCGGGAACTATTGTAAGTGATTTCGTCTTGAAAATCGCGCCGCTCATAACGGCGCAAACCACTGATATGGCTAGATTTATCCCGCCTGCTGAAGCTCTGCAAATCGAAACTTGACAATGATCTCCCTGTCCGCCGTCAGCTCGATCCGCTCGATCAGGCTCACCAGCAATTCCCGGTTGGCATATGCCGTATCAAGGTATCTTTGTACCAAATCTTTTGCTCGCTCTGTTTGGCTGATAGGGTTCTTTTGCTGCTGTTGAAGCTCCTTGATTCGTTCCTCCAGCTGTGCCCGTTCGTCCTTGATGCGGGTGAAGATACGCTGAAAGTCCTCCTCCGGCAACAAACCGGAAAGACGGTCGGTGTACATTCGGTCAAGGTGCTCTGTAAGGTTGGCACTCTTATTTGCAGGGCGCTGATCTCCGCCACCGTCTTGTTCTCCTGCGACGCCTCCTTCACCGCCTTTTCCGCAGCGGGAAGCAATGCTTCCGCGGTCAAATAGTCTTCGCAGACCTCTCGAACCTTGGCAATCACTGCGTCCGTTACCGTTTTTTCCTTGATATAATGTGTGGTGCAGGCACTGTTCTTGGTAAAACGCTGATAGGTACGGCAGACGAAATACAGTGTTTCTTCTCCCTTGGCGTTGGGGCGATTCAGCACGCCCAAGGGATAACCGCATTCGTGGCAGAAAATCAAGCCCTTCAACAGAAAATCGTAGGTACGGCTTCGGGTGCGTTTGCGGCTGTTCACCAGCATCCGCACCTTGCGGAAACTCTCAGCGTCAATCAGCGGCTCATGGGTATCTTCAACCACAACCCAATTATTACGATCCTGATGCAAACACTTCTTAGACTTGTAGCTGATCTTCACTTGCCGCCCCTGCACCATATTGCCGATGTAGGTCTCATTTTGCAGCATATCGGAAATACGCTCGCTGCTCCACAGCCCCGCATAGGGTCCTTTGCGACCCATGTTCCAGCCGCAGTAGGTGGCCGGTGTAGGGACGCCCTCCTCGTTCAGCGTAGCGGCAATTTGGCGGCAGCTAACTCCATCCAGCGCCATGGCAAAGATCCGCCGCACTATGGGCGCAACCTCCTCATCAATGATGATCTTGTTCTTTTCGGTCGGGTGCATTTTGTAGCCATATACCGGTTTGCCGCCGATAAACTGCCCCTTGCGCTGCTTATCTCGCTTGACACTCTTGATCTTCTTGGAGATGTCCTTGGCGTACATATCGTTCATGATGGCCCGGAACGGCGTAATGTCGTTGGCTGTGGACTCCACGCCGGTGTCGATACCGTCCAGCAGGGAAATGTATCGCACCCGCTTTTCTGGGAAGTACCGCTCCATATAGTGGCCGGTCATGATGTAGTCACGGCCCAGTCGGCTCAGGTCCTTGGTAATGACCATGTTGACCTTCTTGGCCTCGATATCGCCGATCATTCGCTGAAAATCCGGGCGGTCAAAGTTGGTACCGCTCCAGCCATCGTCAATGTAGGTGTCATAAACTTGTAAACGGTGCTTTTGGACAAATTCATCTAAAAGGGACTTCTGATTGGTTACGCTCTGCGATGGTCCTTCGCTCTCATCCTCCTTTGACAGTCTGATGTATAATGCCGCATGGTAATCCATGGGGTTGCTTATCTCTAAGTACATAATCGTCCTCCTGAAATAAGCGACCATTCATCATATATCTTATACGTCATAGCAAGGGTGTTTTTCAAGCTCTTTTTGAAGAAATACCACAAATGACCCCTGGATGATCTGGGATATGCTTACCCCGTCTTCAGGGTAGATACAGGTCACAATCAAGTCTTGTACTTGCAAAGAAACCCCTCCTTAAGAATGGTAATAGGAATGAGCAAAAATCCGATTTTCCATGAGACTACATAATAAATAATGCCATCCGACCTGCTTGAAGCATATATATTGTGCCTCGGCTTTGCAAAACTTGCGTTTTGCTCATCTCTAATGGTAAACTATATGCGGATTTTCCGCGTTGATTGCATCTTCTGGGCAAAGAAAAGCGATGGGTCATTTGACTCATCGCTGATTTCGCACTATGGAGTTGTGTTGGCGCGGTATGAAAAGAGTTGGCTTTAAGACCGTTTGTATTTATCTCAGCCACAGAGAGCCTCCTTTCTTGAGTGGCTGGGGAAAAGAGCCTGTGATGTCCTCACAAGTATATTATACGGATTTTCCCCGCCATCACCAACAAGTAAATTACATTAGGTTCTAATCCAAGTTCGATTCCGAATTCCGGACCATTTCCTGCGCCCTCGCTTCAGGCCGCGTATTTGCAGGCTGCCGCT
>DXUR01000708.1 GCA_019417795.1 Clostridiales bacterium
CATATTGCCGAACCCGATTTTTACACTCACTTTCCGGCAATGCTGCCGAGAAGTTTCCGCCCGCAGGCGGCATGGGGGACTGGGGATTACCACAGCAAGCGCGTTTGTCATACAAATGCTATGCTTGCGTCAATGCCGCCACAGGCGGCGTTGACTTCATACCTGCCAATCCGTGCTGTTGACCAAAGTCGGTATCCAAAGGCCAGAAAGAATCCGTAAAGACTTGAATCTTTGCTCCAACAGAGTTAATATCACACCCACCTGAGAAATGCCCACATTGATGCGTTGTGCTTTCTCTTGCACAGGGTATCTTCCAACCGGTAAAATGAAACCCATTATACTTCATTACAAGGAGAACTGCCATGGAACAACACTATCTTGCCAACGAACAGATCTCAGCCTTTGCGTCCTCCCTTGTCCGGGCGGAACGAACCCCTGCGACCATTGAAAAATACCTCCGAAGCGTGCGAGCTTTCTTCCTGTACCTGGATGGGCGGCCTGTTACCAAAGACGCTGTCGTAGCTTGGAAAGAACATCTGCAAAGCGTGGGTGGCTATTCCCCTTCCACCGTCAACGCATCCCTGGCTGCCATCAATAATCTATTTACTTTTCTCGGCTGGCCGGATTGCCGCGCCCACTATCTGAAGGTTCAGCATCGTCTGTTCCGGGACGCCGGACAGGAATTGGGCCGTGAGGACTATGAGCGTCTCATCACGGCAGCCCGCGAGTCAGGACGGGAGCGGATTGCGCTGGTCATGGAGACGATCTGCGCCACCGGCATCCGAGTCAGCGAGGTGCGCTATATCACCGTGGAGGCGGCAAAGGAAGGCCGTACCACCATCTCGCTGAAGGGCAAGATCCGCACCATCCTGCTGCCGGGAAAGCTGTGCAGGAGGCTGCTGAAATACGCGAAAAAGCAAAAAATCACCTCTGGCGAGATTTTTCTCACCAGAGGCGGAAAGTCCATGGGGCGATGCCAGATCTGGACGGAGATGAAGCGGCTCTGTCAAAAAGCCGATGTGGAGCCCTCCAAGGTATTTCCCCATAATCTCCGGCATCTGTTTGCCACGATTTATTACCGGGTCTACAAGGACATTGCAAAGCTGGCGGACATCTTGGGCCATTCCAGCATTGAAACCACCCGCATCTACCTGATGACCACAGGACAGGAACACCGGCGTCAGCTGGAACGACTGCAGCTGGTGCTCTGAAACGGAATCTATATTCCGTTGTATAAAGAGGAAGTTCCATGAAGCGAAGTGTTTTGCCCTGTTGGAAGTTGAGTATCCTGTATAAGCCGACTTTTCAGCGGTTAGCTGCGGCGATTGTCTCTGTATGCTTTTTTGCAGCAGCTGTGTCTGTACCCGCCGTGGCCATTGAGACGCAGGGTTATACAGATGTGAACCCGGGAAATATCTGGTATGAGGATATCATGGAGGCCACGGAAGAGGGCATCGTGTCCGGGATTGGAAACGGGCAGTTCGCACCGGACCGCCCTGTGACCATGCTGGGATTTGCCACGATGCTGGGACGTTATCTGAATCGCTTTGAGGGACTGGATGCTTACTGGCTGGAAAGTCCTTTGCTGATGATCAACGCCTATCTGGACGCCAATAACGGTCATGCTGCGGGAGACTGCCTGACAAGAAGAGATGCCGTCTGTCTTGTGTTTGCCGCCACAGCCGCGACGCCGTGGCCGCAGAAAGAGGAACGCTTTCACGATCTGGGCAGTCTGCCTTCGGAAGAGCGGAATCAGATCGAATGTGCCGCCGCGCTGGGTCTGATCCCGGATGACGGCACAGGCTTGTTCCACCCGGAACAGTCTGTGACAAGGGCTGAGGCCGTCAGCATGATCCTCTCCCTCCACCATGTGCCGGAGGATACCGAAAGCGCGCTGCGGCCAGTTTCTCTGTCCGGTTTCCGCCTTACATATGAAAATGAGGACGCTGTTCGCCATTCCTTCCGTTCCCGTGTCTACCTCGCGGCGATGCCGGAGGCCGTTCTGGAGGAATTTGCGGAGCGAGACTGGGAGCTGCGCTTTATGACCTCCGGTCTGGAAACGCTGAACGCGTCCTATGCCGGCGGGCTGGGTGTTACGATCCCATCCGGGAAAAATATCTGCGTGGATGTGGGTGCCAGCGCTTTCCTGCGGGATAACACCACAGTTCTCCATGAGATGGGACATTTTGAAGAGCAATATGCGTCGGCACAGGAAGAAGCCGCCATAACGAACGCGTTCCAGAAAGAGCAGGTTCTGATGGCCGCATTTCTGCACAGGGATTACTGTCGAAAGAATGTGGAGGAGTACTTTGCTGAAGTGTTCCGCGCCTATCTGCTGGGGAAGGATTTTTCCGAGACGGAGCCGCTGACATGGGCCGCAATGGAAATGCTGTCCCGGACATGGGAGGCGGA
>DXUR01000709.1 GCA_019417795.1 Clostridiales bacterium
CTTTTACGCATTTGGGGGATGAGATCGAGTTAAATGCGACCACCAAAGCACAGGACTCCGCTTCCTGTGTTTTGGTGAATCAAGCTAAGATCATCAAATTCTATCCGCAGGAGATCGCACGGCGCTCTGATGTAATTGCGGGATTAAAATCCGATATGGAAAGAATGGCAGAGCACCCGAAGCCGTCTGATGAAACCTTTGTGGGTATGACGGTCAAGGGTGCTTTCTATTCAGAGAAAGCGGATGCCGGCAACGCCATCTTGGAGGCGTGTAAGGCAATGACGAATCCCGAACCCATTCCCCTCGGTGAGTACCGTGGCTTTACGATGGAGCTGTGCTTTGAAGCAAGAGAATACAAAGTGCGGCTCAAGGGTGGGCTTGGTTATCCCGTAACCCTTGGTACGGATACCTTCGGTAATATCACCCGCTTGGATAATGCACTGGAGGGACTTCCAAAGCGCTTGGAGATGAACGAAATGGAGCTTGACAACATCAAAAAGCAGTTTGAAACGGCAAAGATCGATGTGGAAAGACCGTTCCCGCAGGAGGAAGAATTGAAAGCCAAGACCGATCGGCTGAACGAACTCAACGCCCAGCTCAATGTGGATAAGCGTGAGAACGAAATCGCCGGCGGTGAACCCGATGATGGCGAAGAACCGCCCGAAAAGAAACCGAGGGACTTGGAAAGATAGCCGAACCTCTTGACGGTCGTTATCATATATGATAACATCATAGTGGATCAGAAGGGAGGGTTTTGTATGACCGAAAAGGAACTATTGGCGGCAAGGCAGAGCATCGTGCAGAAGCTGACGCAGGCAAGACTGGAAAAAGGATTGTCGCAGGAGCAGCTTGCAAAGCGGATCGGAACCCAGCGATCCAACATCTGCCGCATCGAAAAAGGAACGCAAAACCTCTCCCTTGACCTGATGCTCAAGATTGCAGAAGCGCTTGACAAGGATGTGTCCGTAATGCTTGAGGAAAGGAGCAGCACAATGGAAAAAGTATATAGCCTGCGCCTTTATGATGAAACACTGCTGACCTTCACGCTGGAGGAAAGAGGCTTGGAGGGCTTGCAGGCGACAATTCTTCACACCGAAACGGCAAAGCAAAAGCTGTTTCCCCTCGACTTGGAGCTGACAAACGAGGGCGTTGTGAAGTGGCTGGAACGGCGGGTAATTCCGAAGAATCGGCAGTTTGTAGATGAAATCTTAAAGACGCTGGGGCTGAGCGTAAACAACACGAAGGGCATCATTGATGCCTGTATGGGGCTGTCCCTCAACGACAGCTATTGGGTCGTCCCCGCCGACTTTGACGGCAAGTATGCCGATTACAACCTCTATGAAAACCGCTTCTCCGAAGCGCTGTCGCTGGTGGCTTATACCGGCGTGGGCGGCAGTCGGGAGGCATTCTCCACCTCGCCGGAGCTGACCACCAACGGTATGCTGCGGAAGGCTTGGCGCTTTGTGGAGGATGACGGCATCTATCTGTATAAGGGCGGCACGGAGGGCGCTGCGAACACCGGAAACGAGCCGTACAGCGAGTATTATGCCTGTCAGATCGCAGACAAAATGGGCATCGGCTGCGTACAGTACGACTTGGAAAACTGGAAAGGTATCCTTGCTTCCAAGTGCCGGCTGTTCACGGATATTGATACCTCTTTTGTCCCTATCGGGCGTATTCTCCGCAAGACGACGCTGAAAGCCTGCCTTGATTATTATAAGACCTTGGGCGACGAGTTCTACGAGCAGCTTTGCAGTATGCTGGTTTTCGATGCCCTGATTTACAACGAGGACAGACACTTCGGCAATTTCGGCTTACTGCGGAACAATCACACGGGCGAAATTATCGCCCCTGCACCCATCTTCGATAACGGCTTGTCGCTGTTCAACTACGCAATGCCGGACGATTTCAAGAACCTGCGTGCGTATGCAAAGACCCGTTCCAATCCCTACCGCATTTCCTATGAGGATGTGTGTAAAGAGGTAATGGGTGCAAAGCAGAAAGCGCAGCTGCGGCGAATGGTGGACTTCAAGTTCACCCGTCATCCGTCCCTCAATTTGCCGGAGGAACGGTTGACAGCCATTGAAAAGCAGCTTGGAGAGCGTACAAGAGAGCTGCTCTCCATTCCGGTTCAGAGAAGTGCAAAGCGCAAAAACGAGCCGGAAAGATGATCCGTCTGCGGTATGGGAGCAACCCCATACCGCAGATACATACTGCGAACTTGACGGTAGAAAAAGTCACAATATCGTCGTATAGGATTCTTAAATCAGAATGGCAAATCGGAATTTGAGAAGGTAAGTGAATGGGATACCACGATACAAGTACCATGGGGGAATATGAGAATGCCGAAAGATGAGTATTTGATAACCGATGCGCCCCTCAAAGCGTTGACGGTTTTTGC
>DXUR01000071.1 GCA_019417795.1 Clostridiales bacterium
TCCTCCAAAAGCTGTGCCAGTGCAGACGGACAGCACCCACTCAGCATAAGCAGGGGCCGAATATTCTCCGGCACCTGTGCCATATCCTCCATGTTCCTTTCACAGCCAGCGGCGCAGGGCCTCCTGCACGCCGCCTGCAGCACACCCAGCAGCTCCACGGAGGCCCGAGACAAACCCTCCAGTGCGTGCAGCAGCTGCAGCACCGTCATTTCCTGCGGCATAAGCAGGATGTGGTCTTGCCCCAGCCACGCAGACAGGGAGATGCCTGACAAGCCCAGTTCCTCCAGCGCACCGTTGGGGATGAGCAGGCCGTTCTTTTCAAATTTCATTTCGCTGTTCATAGTAAAATTTCCTCCTATATTTTTCGTGGTTTCTCCGGGATGTGGATCAGCTTGCAGGTTTTGTCCCCGCTGCCATATTCGCTGAAAAAGGACATCTGCGGCGCAAAACGGCGGGGGTCGTAGTTGGTCATGATGTATTCCCGGTAAATGGAATTTTCCTTTTTGGATTGGCTGTTGGGCCGCTCCACTTCATGGATGAAAAAATCCTCGTATAGCTCCCGGATATAGTCGCAGCTATTGTAGGACACCACGGCAAACCCCTTGTGCTTTGCCAGCGCATCGTGGAGCCGCTGGTGGTCGCTGCGGGGAAACTCCACCGTGTAGCACTCCGCCTCATAGTAGGGTGGGTCACAGTAGACCACGGTCTGCGGGTCGTTTCGGGCGGTGATGATGCTCTCGAAATCCTTGTTTTCCAGTACCGCATCCTTCAGCCGATGAGAGCACTCCCACAGATCCCGGAAAAACCGCCGTATATCGCAGGAGCCTACGCCATAGCTGTCTCCGCTGCCATTGTAGCTGTAGCGCTGCAGCTTATAAAATGCTGCGGCACGGCGCACATTGCCTAAACTGCCACGCTCCAAAAGCAGCTGCCGCACGACCTCCGCCTGGGGTGGTTCAAAAAACACCTCCGTCAGATCCAACTGCCGTTCCATGTACTCCATGGTGAAGTCCTCGCCCTGCAGCTGACGCTGCAATACATCAAATTCATCGTGGGCGTTGATAGGGAGAAAGCCCAGCTCCCTGACCAGCTCCAGCGGACGCTCCTTGGCGCAGAAGAGCAGGTTATATAAATCGTGGTTCAGGTCGTTGTAGATCTGCAGACACCCGCTGGGGACGGAAGTATTCATGGTGATAATGCCGCTGCCGCCAAACACATCCACCAGTGTCTTGTAGTGGGTAGGCAGCAGCATTTGGATGGCCCACATGAGCTGGGCCTTGCCGCCTACCCACGGCATGAGCTTTGTCATCTGCTTACTCACCGAATCTCTCCAGCGCCCGCTCCAGTCCGGAGATGGCGGCGTCTAACCCGCTGCGCATCTTCTCAAGGCCTCGGATGGTGGCATACACCTCTGCCGCCGTCTCTGCATAGTAATACCCCCGCTGATCTGCTGCGATCGGCACGGTACCTCGCCGCAGGTGGTTGACGTGCCTGCGGAGCTCGTTTCCGCTGATGCCCAGCGCCCGTTCCAATTCCCGGCTGCTGACCACATTCTTATGTCCCTTGCATCCGTTCTCCAGATACCGGGAGATGGTCTCCTTCGTCATTCTTGCGCTCCTTTCCTGTGGCCGCACACCGAAAAGGGCGCAAAAAGAGGGACCGCTGTCCCTTTTCGGAAAGCGGCCCCATTTTTGACTTCGTTTACTGCATGGTCATATCCATGCCCTGCTGCGGCAGATGCAGTGGCTGTCCATCCGGACGGTGAACATAACCATAGTCACTGAGGATGCCCCTGTCTCTGTACATTAGGTCTGCGCCGTAGGCAGTGAGGTTCAAATTCCGGATGAGCAGGTCAAGCTCCAGTCCGTCTGCGATAAGGGAGAGTTCCTCCCGTGCCCGATCCTCCAACGAGCGGATATCCGGTTCGAAGGAGTATTCACTCAGGTGCTCTGCCAGAGCTATGGCATCCTCCACTCTGTAAATATCCAGCTGACCGGCCACTGCCTTGAACGCCGCCAGCTCCCCATTTGCGTCCAGTATTTCGAGGCACTGCGCAAATTGGTTGACCTGCTCCATACCGGTATGGGCCATATCCACGAAGGCCCACATCTCCGGCATGGCGGTGTCGCATTCCTCCAGCTGTACCTCCTGCCAGCTATCCACGCCCAGCGCATCCAGCACGGCGTTCAGCCTCGTCTGCGTCGCAGGCAGATCCAGCCGTATGGCGCAGGTATCACTGGCGCAGAGAAACTGAATCATATACGGCGGCTTCCGGGGCGGCCTGCCCAAATTCGGCGGGGCCTGCCGCAGCTCGGCTTCCCGTACTACATAGCCGTTCGGGGTCATAGCGCCGTGTTCGCCCCGGCGCATCTTTTCCCCGATCTTGGCATAGTCCAACAGATCCAGCACACCCTCCGGCACCTGTTCCAGTTCCGGCAGGAAATCGTTCTCCACATAGAACCGGCCCAGTGCCGCATCGTCCCGGGCCCCCGGCACCACATGGCATCGATCCACACTGTACGCCAGATCCAGCAGCCGCTGGAGGGTCAGGTCACCGCCGTTGGTTTGGCACAGCTCGTCGACCTCCATCTGCACCAGTCCCTCAAAAGCGATGTCCTCTACATGGTCGAATGTACTCAGCTGCTCCGCCAGTGCATTGAACTGGTACAGGTCGCTGTCATCAAGGAGTGGGGCAAGAAATCCGTACCGGCCAATGTCCTCCACCTGCCAATAGGGTTCCCGCCCATCCTCCAGCCGCAGCTTATCCAGTGCATCTATCAGTTCCCACGGCGTGGCGGGCAGATCCAGCTCTGCGTGGCTGCTGCTATCCGGATCGCCCATATATACGGAAAAAACCTTTTTACCCAAGTTCCATGCCTCCTCTCTGCTGCACGATGTCCATGCAGTGATCCGGGTCTGCGCCGGGGACATCCCAGCCGCACATGCTGCCGATCTTCATAGCTTCCTCCTGAGCGGGTGTCACACCCAGCTTCCGGTTCTGCTCGTCCGCAATGCGGCGGTTTTCCTGTGCATCCGGCGTAGACCAGTCGCTGGGATAGTACCCGCTCTCCCCACGCTTCACGCAGATGAGCTGCCCCGTACCCGGCAGCAGGGTAAAACACAGCTGAGGCAGCTTGTCCCGGTAAGGCTCGAACCGCTCCTGTTCCGTCCGGATGCTCCAGTCCTCATCCTGCCACAGGTGGACGTACAGCTCCCGGCCGCCGTTCAGTGCGATCTCCCGCTGCTCGAAGCCCTCACCCCAGCCGTCTGAGGCTTGGCCGGAGATGTACTTCTTCAGCGCAGCCAGTTCTCCGTCCGACAGTTCGCCGCTGATCTGACACTCCGCCACGCCCCACAGCCTGCCGTGCCGCTGCTCCACATCGAAGACAACGGAATGTACCTTGTCGTTGACGCTGTCCGGTTTTCTGTACCAGTACATGACGCCTCTGACCTGTTCCTCCTGCATTCGGTTTTTGAATAAGGCGCTGCGGATCTTGTCCTCATACGATGCCAATTCGTCGCCGGTGAGCCGTTCCGCCTCCTCCGGCATATCGCCCCACTCATCCGGCTCGTAGAGCTCAGCGGTGAGGGGCATATACAGCTTCAGCATGCTGCGTTCGGGCGGCAGGACGGTGAAACTGTCCTCGCCGGGAATGAGGGCCAGAGTTCGCCCGTTGTCCCATTTCATCTGGAACTGCCCAGCGTCATCTACGCACACGAGCGTCCCCTCCGTGCCGGGCGCTACCGGCGCATAGGGGTCGTCCATGGAAACCAGTCGAATGCGAGTGCCAGGCGGGTATTTTTCCTGCAGGAATTTCACCATTTTTTCGGATGTAAACATCTTTAGATCCCTCTCATTTTCTGTGTGTATTCGGATAGCGTATATGGATTTTCTTCACCGAAGAAATCAAGTAAAATATCATCTGCCGCCTTGCGAACGGCAGGATCGTCTGTCAGGACTTCATAACGAAACCCGGTAGTATCCCGGTAGGGCAGTTCTTCCCGGATGCAGTCCAGAAACGCTTCTGCATCGTAATAGAGGATTTCATCGTCTCCGACAAATGTGGCCTTGCCAATAGGCTCCATAATTACATCACTTCCTTCTTTCGCAGTACACCACCAATCTCTGCCGCCCGCCGCTGGCGTAGGGATGGCAGGTGATGAGTGTCAGCAGGTCACGCCCTGGCTGAATCCTGATCTTCTCCACCTCATGGGGCTGGATGATCTGGATGTCCGTCACGGTGTAGGTGAGCGTTTCCCACAAATTTGTAACCGTTACCATATCGCCCAGCTGCAAGCGGTCTATGTGGCGGAAATAATCCGCACCATACCACCCTCTATGCCCGGCAATAACACAGTTGGTACTTATGCCGCCAATGGGCACCGAGGTGTTCCCCAGCACGGCGGCCCCTGCGGCAAGGTGCGGATCGGATGCCCCCAAGTAGACCGGCATGACCAGTTCCAGCGTGGGTATCTCCAGTACACCTATGATCTCGTCCTCCACGCCGTAGTCTCTCAGCAATACAGCAGGTTCCTCACAAGCTTCCAAATTAGTGAGATTGCATTGCTTTTCAGCATAGATACGCCGATTGTAGGCTTGAAGATCCGCCAGCAATTCGGGGTATGGCTGACCTGCTTCCTCCAAAAACTCCTGTGCCGCCTCATTCATATCTGCTTGCAGTCTGTGCCCGGAAACCACCGGCCACAGCAGAACACAAAGCCCTACCACAGCCAGTACCGCCGCCAACAAAACAGATTTTTTACCCACGGCGTTTCCTCCTTGCAAAAAAGCAGACACCACCAGCCGCAGTCAACACGCCAAAGCCAATGCCCAACCCAGTGAGATAATGCTGCGTCCACGAGGAAGCGGCCTTCTGCGTCGTGCTGCTTTCTGTCACCAGCTCTGCCACATACGGCACCCGATGTCCCCGCACCAGCAGCCGGTGGGTGTTCACGCCGAAGGGCGTACAAGTGACTAAAGTTACATAGTCCTTGTCCTCCTCGATTTGTAGCAACGATGTGTCCCCAGGCAGCACTGTGGCGATCCGGTCTACCTCGTAGGCCAGTATCTCGTCCAACACATGGATGTAAAAAATGTCACCCTCCACAAGTTGGTCAATATCCGAAAATAGTTTTGCCGAAGCCATCCCGCTGTGGGCCGACAGCACCGCATGGGTGCCCGCCCCGCCCACGGGCAGCGAAGTCCCCACCACATGCCCCACGGCCCGCTCCAGTGTCTCCGCACCCGTGCCGTGCTGCACCGGTAAATACACGCCAATTTTCGGGATGTCGATAGTACACATGGCTCCGCCCACAGTGAGCTGCTCCGCATAGGACGCGGGAGGGGCAACCGCCCCTCCCGCACTGACCGCCGCCTCACCACGCAGCATGGCGTTATACGCCTCCGCCGCCCGCCGCTGGTTGGCCAGCTCCGCATCGTCGGCATCTTCGATGGCATTGGCGTACACCGTCTCTACATCCGAATGATACTTTTCACTCAGCAGCTCACCCAGCAATGGGTAGAGCAGCAGTCCCAGCGCCAGAACACCACAGGCCACCGCCAGCAGTCGCCATTTCACTGGTCGTTCCTGTTATGCTTCCGACCACGGGCCACAATAAACGCCGCCGCGCCCAGCAGCATGCAGCCGCCCACGGTAAACATCCAAGTGCCGTAGCCGCCTGTCTTGGGCAGGTCGAAGCCGGGGTTGTTGATGACTGTCAGGGGCACGATGGCGTTGCCGTCCTCCAGATTTACAGGTTCGCCGTTGACAGTGCCGCTGGCGGTCAGGAGCTTTGCGCCGCAGGTATCGCAGGTATTCTCACTCTCCACAGCAGTAATGGCAATTTCGATGCCGTCCTTCAGCAACACATACCCCTTGTCCGTGGCCGTCTCCGTCAGTGTGTAAACATCGTCCTCCAGACCGTTCACGATGATATGCCCGCTGTCATTCGGAACAAAAGTGGTTGCATTGGCTTTCTTGCCGGTAAAGCCCTTGACGTAGTACACGCCATCCCTCTGCTCGGCAATAACATACACATCATCTGTGTCGTTATGCAGCAGGAAATGAACATTGGCCAGGTCACCCTTGCCGTCCGAAAACTGCTTCAGCACATCCACGCCGTAGGTGTAAACATGGCAGCAGTCCTGGAGCGTGTCATAGTAGCTGGTGTTGGTGCGCTTCCAGGTCAGCACCACTTCGTTGGGGTTGTCGTTGTCGCCCAGCTTCGCGTCAGCGGTAAGGGTAGCGGCATAGGTGATCCGCATGGTGCAGTCGCTGTATCCACGCTTCACGCTGTCCGTGTAGACGCTCTCAGATTCGTTGATCTCCGCCAGCCCGGTCTCTGTCATACCAATGGTCATGGTGTTCTGTGCGTCATCATAGCTGACGGCGAACTTGCCGGAATCCTCGTCCCAAGTGGTGATTTTGTCTGTGCACTCGGCATCCCGGAAGAACTCGATGATCACATCGCTTCTGTTGTAGCGGATGCCCTCGCTCATCGTGTCCACAAAGGTATAGGTAGTGAGGCTGGTAGCCTTGGAGGTAATGGTGGGCAGTGTGCTGATGATCTGATAGTCCACCACATCGCCCACGGAGGCGGTGGCGGTGTGTGCATAGCCATCCGCAATGTCGGTCAGGCTGCCGGTATTCTTGCCGGTGCTGTTTTTATCCTCCCGGACGGTTTTTTCCAGTGTGGGTTTGCCGGTCTGATTCTTCGGGTACACAGTCACATCATAGTTCCAGTCTTTGCCGTCGATAGTGGTCATGGGCAGAGACACGAAGAAGGGATTGCAGGTACTGGTGACATTCTCCGGCACACGGGTCTCCACCACCAGATACAGGCCCTGCTCCAGTCCACTGACCTTGCTGTGTCCGTTTGCATCCGTCTCGGGCATAGCCTTGCCGCCATTTCGGATAGCGGCCTCCAGCGCATTTTTAACGGTAGTGGCGTTGGCGGTCAGTGCATCGCTCATGGCCTTGTTCAGCTTGTCGGAGGTATAATAGCGGATGCCGTTTTCGCTCTTATGGGCGTCTGCGGCGGTCAGGCCGATGGCCTGAAGAACGGTATCCTCGGCAAAGCCGTACAGCACGCCCACCTGACGCTGCCCATCCACCAGTTCATTATTCATGGCGATGTCAGCCACCCGTAGATAGGTGAACTCCACGCCCTGAATGGCGTACTGCGCCAGCTTGTCGGTAACGGCATCGTCCTGCACGCCGGTGCTGACATAGGACGCCGTATCCCACGCTCCGTCTGCGCTGGCTGCCGTGATGTCGTACTTGTAAAGGGAAAGGGACGCCTTTCGCCCGGAGTCAATGGTCGGCGCCGCAAACGCCGTGGTGATAAGCCCCAAGGCCATAACCATAGCCAGGAACAGCGCCCAAAGTCGTTTCGTTTTCTTCATGGTTCAGTTCTCCTTTTTCATCGTGTTTTTTTGCAAAAATAAACACCTGTGCCGACACCCATGCCGAGCATGAGTGCCGCAAACAGAATATAAATTGTGAATCCCGCCCCGCCCGTAAAGGGCAGCGCAAAGCCCGCATTGTTGCAGGCGGTAATGGTGATGTCGTGTTCGCTTGCATCCAGCGTCCCCAAAAACAAAGGCTCCGTCAGCAGCGTCATTCCCTCCGCCGTTTGCACCTCCGTCACCCGGTAGTAGGTGCCGCCGTCTGCTGTCAAATCTTCCCAGCAAACCGAGCCGCCCGCACCCGTTTCCGCTGTGCTCACATCCTGCCAGTTCACCTGGTCCGCAGAGGATTCCAGCAGAAAACCAATCCCCTGCAAAGGCGCACCCTCGGCGTCCACTTTCTTTACCGTGATCCCGCCGGGGATGGCAGCGGTCTTGATTTTGAGATAAGCCGTCACTGGGTCCCGAACGCTGGCCGAATAGGTGACCACATCCTGAATACCGGTAGCCGTTCCCCACACGCCGTCGCCCCAGACTACCACGCCCGCATGGGTAGTGCCATTTTTGCTGCCCACTACGGTGACAGCCTCCGGGATAGGCTTCTCCGTGGAAACCGTCAGTACATTCCCGCTCTTGCTGAAAGTCAAGTCCGCGTCCTCACAGCCGAAGCTGTACCTTTCCAGCATCCCATTTGCATCCGTGACGCTGCCGGTAAATTTGCTCCCATCCCA
Organism: Clostridiales bacterium; assembly: GCA_019417795.1. Next base: position 8,140 of record DXUR01000071.1, read on the forward strand.
ACTCAGCTCCAGCGTCTCCGCATTGGAAGGCAAAGACCCGCAAAAGCTGGGCCGCTTGCTGTGGGTCTGCACAGAATCTACAATGGAATCATAGTAGCTGAGAATTTTACTCCGCAGGGGATGGGTACTATCCACCCGTTCCAAGGCTTCGTTATAACCCATAGACTTCACATCCATGTGGCGGAAGCTGCTGTCCCGTTCGCCTGCCACCACCTCCCAAATGAGAATCTGCGTGGCATAGGCCCAGGCCATTTTCTCCGCCGTAGCTTCCACATCCGCCCACCAGCCTCCGCCGATAGAGCCGTGGTAGCCGTAGCTCATAACCCGCCCAATCAGCCTCTGCACCTCGCGGGGCGTAAGGGGATGCCCGGCAGGCAGGGTCATGCGGTCCCACCATGTGTCATCGTGGTCCGTAAGGGAATCATAGTTTTTCTGCGGCACACCCGGCTCAATGCAGTAGGCCACCTCGCCCTTCCAGGAATCCAGGCACCGAAACTGCGTGTAGTTGTTGGCTGTCACATGATACCCAAACCGCAGGTTTAACGCCCCATGTCCCCACTTGCCGCTGGTTCTCAAGGTATCATCTGACAGCGGAAAATTCCAGATGTACACCTGTTTGGATGCGGCGAAGGCTGTGGTAGGCAGCAGGCATAAACACAGCACCAGCGCCAGCAGAAACGCCGTCCCGCACTTGATAATTTGTTTCAAATTAACCCTCCCATTCTCCTAAATTTTGCCATAAGAAAAAGGCCCTCCATGAGAGCCTTTCTCCTATAAATTTTGCGTTACCCGCGACCGATGAACAATTCATACTGTCCATCTCCCACCTGTTCCGCCCATATCCACACAGCCGTGCAGCCTTCCTCGTTCTTATAATATGTCAGATCATCCCGGATATAGGCGGCCAGAACATCCTCCGTCTTGCTGCTGCATCGGATGGGCGTGTCCCAGCTATCCGCCGCATTTTCATCCAGCCGCAGACCAATGCCCACGGCATAGTCCTTGGCATAGCCCAGCCAGTAGTCCATGTCAAAAACTTTCTCCTCCGGCTGCGGCGCAGGCTTTTCCTCCGCAGACCCAGCCGCCCCACTCCCCGCAGGTACGGATGGACTATTCCCCGCAGGCTTGGAAGAACTACTCCCTGCCGAATCGGATGATTCACCCCCAGCAGGCCCCGCCTTAGACGGCGTACTCGCTCCATTTTCCCGCGCAGGAGTTTTCCCCACCGCAGGCTTTTCATCTCCAGCAGAGGAATCCTTTTCAGTCACCTGTCCAGGAGCTGCGTCGGAAGCGCCGGGCTTTTCGTCCTGCCCCGGCGTCGCTTCCTCCGAAGCATATTCGTTCCCATTTTGCGTTGTCGTGGTCTCGGAAGCATCGGTAGCAGATGTTTGCGGCAGATTGTCCGTATTCGTAGGTGTCCCAGACCCGCCGCAGCCTGTGAGGAGCAGCGCACTCAGCACCCACGCCATGATTTGCAGTTTTTTCATTCTGTACCTCCAGTTTTTATTTTCCGTCCTGTGCCGGTACACAACACAACTACCACAGGACCGCCCACAAGTCAACGGGAATCTGCGCAGCCGACATAGAAAACGGGAGGCCCTCTGGCACGAGCTCCGTTCCAACTCATACCATGCTGCCCATTTCCATGCGGGATGCGTCTTCCTGTGCCATGTTCTGCCGCTGGATATCGAGGTCAAAACAGGTCAGGTAGGCATTGTAATCTCCGGGGGATGGATTGCAGCGCAGGCAGTAGCGGTAATGCTCGGTTTCTACGATATAGCCGTAGTTCTGCACATAGCCGCCGGCGATCTTTCCGCCGTGGTCATAGCAGAATCGCTCCATGGCGAAGCGGCTTTTCAGTACATTTTCCCGCAGCGTGTCCACGACCTCTTGCAGCTCCGCTTTGAACACAGGGCTGTTCAGCTCCTCTGGTCCCCTCGGCCACCAGGTATGCCAGAACTCGTTGCCGCTGCGCCCGAAGTCCATGCGGACAT
>DXUR01000710.1 GCA_019417795.1 Clostridiales bacterium
GACAGAGCGTATAACACACTACACTTTGCTTCGCAAAGTCGTGTGCCAAATGGGGCGCTGCCCCCTTTGGAAACCCCCGCAACAAACAGGTGCTATGCACCCAGCCGGGAGCATAGCGCCGTTTGTTGTCAGCAGCCCGTTTCACGGTCTGCGTGTAGTTCCTTGTAAACTGACCTAAGTGGAATTGTAAGTATCATTTGGTTTTTGCACCAAAATTCAGAAGAAAAGTGATATATGGGAAATTGAAAGCTGATATTGCAAAAATTCTCAGTATGTTGTGTAAAAGAAAAGGTGTAAGAATTATAGAAGCAGAAATGTGTTCAGATCACGTACACATGTTAGTGGAAGTGCCACCTAGCATAAGTGTGTCAAGTTTTGTAGGATATCTAAAAGGGAAAAGTACCCTTATGATATTTGAAAGACATGCAAATTTAAAGTACAAATTTGGAAACAGACATTTCTGGTGCAGAGGATACTATGTAGATACAGTAGGAAAGAATGCGAAAAAGATACAAGAGTATATCCAAAATCAATTAAAAGAAGATTTGGAATACGACCAAATGACACTAAAGGAGTATATTGATCCGTTTACGGGTGAGCCAGTAAAAAGTGACAGATAAAAAAGAGTCCGTAAGGACTCGGTAGGAGGATGACGTTGCGGCTGGCGAACCGATTCGATGAGTCTTTAGACTCCAGTGCCGGGAATTAGCCCTTATAGGGCGAGAACAAACCACCGGCTAAGCCGGTGGTTGTGATTATGATAAGACCTCCGGAGAAGTTCGTCGGAGGTCTTATTGTTCCTGATATTAAACTCTTATTCAAAAAAACAATTTCTTTGATGGAAAGTAAACTTGACATCTCACCCAAATGTGTTATACTAAGAATACGGAAAGTAAACTTTCCATCAGAAAGGAGGCTTGTATGAAAAATCGACTGGAAGAACTTCGCAAACAACGAGGAATCAAGCAAGAAGAATTGGCAAGCGCCCTGGAAGTATCACGACAAACAATCGGCTCTTTAGAAAACGGGCGCTACAATCCATCTATTCAGCTGGCGTTCAAAATTGCCCGATATTTTCATATGACGATTGAGGAAATTTTTATTTATGAGGAGGATGAACAATGAAATCTAAAATTAAAAATTATGCAACTCTCATTATGGGGTTACTTCTGCTGGCGGTGAGCTTGTACCTAATTAAAACAAGCAATGATCCGCAGGGAATAATGAGAACATTACCCTATGTCTGTATTGGCATTGGGTGTGGCTTGTTTGGACATGGTATGGGAAATGTGATTTCTGAACGGGCCATTAATAGTTACCCCGAATTAAAAAGGCAACTGGATATTGAAAAAAATGACGAGCGTAATGTGGCGATTGCAAACCGGGCTAAGGGAAAAGCGTTTGATATGATGACCTTTGTTTTTGGGGCTTTAATGTTATCATTTGCCCTTATGGGGATAGATATGGTTGCTGTACTTCTACTTGTTTTTGCATACCTTCTTGTTCACGGCTTTGCCCTCTACTATCGCTTTAAGTTTGACAAAGAAATGTAATTAAACAATAGCCGCTCACCAGCGGTACCACCGAGCAGGAACCTGAAAATGGCTCCTGCTCTTTGTTTTTGAAGGGAGGGAAACTTTATGGCAACCACACGCATTATGCCATTGCATATCGGCAAGGGCCGAAGCGAAAGCCGGGCCATCTGCGATATTATTGACTATGTGGCCAATCCCGAAAAAACCGACCACGGCAGGCTCATCACCGGTTATGAGTGCGATAGCCGTGTAGCCGACGCCGAGTTCATGCTGGCCAAGCGCCAGTATATCGCCGCCACCGGACGGGTCCGGGGTGCGGATGATGTAATCGCCTACCATGTACGCCAGTCCTTCTGCCCTGGGGAGATCACCCCGGAGGAGGCCAACCGGCTGGGCGTAGAATTTGCCAAACGGTTCACCAAGGGCAAACACGCCTTTACCGTTTGTACCCACATTGACAAAGCCCATGTCCATAATCATATCATTTGGAGTTCGGTCAACCTGGACTGTGACCGGAAGTTCCGCAACTTTTGGGGCAGTACAAAAGCCGTCCGTCGATTGAGCGACACCATCTGCATTGAGAACGGACTGTCCATTGTCGAAAACCCAAAGCCCCACGGCAAAAGTTACGACCAATGGCTGGGCGATCAGGCGAAGCCCTCCCATCGGGAATTGCTCCGTGCTGCCATTGACAACGCCCTGGCACAAAAGCCTGCTGACCTGGACGAGCTGCTGAAGCTGCTCCGGGAATCCGGCTGTGAAGTGTCCAGGCGCGGGAAATCCTACCGTTTGAAGCTCCCCGGCTGGAGCAAAGTGGCCCGGCTGGACAGCCTGGGCAAAGGCTACACCCTGGAGGACCTGCTGGC
>DXUR01000711.1 GCA_019417795.1 Clostridiales bacterium
GCACCACGAGATGGACAGGGGAGCCAAGGAAGCCGGGGTGAAGCGGATACGAATCCACGACCTGCGGCACTCCCATGTATCGCTGCTGATCGAAATGGGCTTCTCGGCTCTGGCAATCGCAGACCGGGTAGGGCATGAGAGCGTGGACATCACCTATAAGTACGCCCATCTCTTCCCCTCAAAGCAGCAGGAGATGGCGCAGAAGCTGAACATGGAGCGAAAGGAGGGATGAAAATGGAACGAGTGCTCGACCAGCAAGGCCGCTGGCGGAACAAGGTGGTAGCCTTCCGAATGTCCCCGGAAGAGGACGAGGTTCTGGAAGCCAAAGTAAAGCTCTCCGGGCTGACCAAACAGGAGTATATCATCCGCCGCTTGACTGACCGGGAGATCACCGTGGTAGGCAACCCAAGGGTCTACAAAGCCCTGCGAGACCAGATGAAGCTGATCTATCAGGAATTGCAGCGGCTGGCCGTGGATGAAGAAGTTCCGCCGGACTTGCTGGAGACCCTGCAAATGGTAGCCCTGACGTTGAACGGACTTAAGGAGGAATGCGAATGACGGACAATAGAAAAACGACCGTACTGGGTGCATCTGTTGGCGCAGATGCGGTACAGTCGTCTGATAAAATTACCACCAATATTATAACAAATTCGGACAAGCAAATCAATCTGCAAGCCGCGAAAAAGTCAAACAATTTCGGGCTGAACACGATATCAATGACCGAGCTGTACGATACGGTGTATCAACCTCGGAAACCCATCGTGAACGACTTGCTGTACAGCGGCACCTACCTCTTTGTAGGTGCGCCCAAGGTGGGTAAGTCCTTCTTCATGGGGCAGCTTGCCTACCATGTGGCGATGGGGCTTCCGCTGTGGGAGTACGAGGTGCATCAGGGCACCGTCCTCTACCTTGCATTGGAAGACGATTACGCCCGGCTGCAGCGGCGGCTCTCCCGGATGTTCGGGGTAGAGGAGACCAGCAATCTCTACTTCGCAACGCAAGCTAAGTCCGTGAGCGAGGGACTTGACCAGCAGTTGGAAGGATTCATCCGGGAGCACCCGGATGTACGGCTCATCATCATCGACACCCTGCAGAAGGTGCGGGAGATCGGCGGTGACCGATACAGCTACGCCAGCGACTACGAGATCGTGACCAAACTGAAAACTTTCAGCGACAGGTACGGCATCTGCCTGCTGGTGGTTCATCACACCCGGAAGATGGAAGCTGAGGACAGCTTTGATATGATCTCCGGCACCAACGGTCTGTTGGGTGCAGCGGATGGCGCGTTCATCATGCAGAAGAAGCGGCGCACGGACAACACCGCACTACTGGACATTGTGGGACGTGACCAGCCGGATCAGGAGCTGACATTGGAGTTTGACCGGGAACGCTGCGTGTGGGAGTTCCAAGGAGCCGAAACGGAACTCTGGAAACTGCCGCCCGACCCGCTTCTGGAAGCGGTGGCAAAGGTGCTCACCCCGGAACAGCCGGAGTGGAGTGGTACGCCCACGGAACTGCTGGAACGGCTGTCGGGTGTGAGCATACAGGCAAACATCCTGACCCGGAAGCTGAATGTGAGTGCCGACAGGCTCTACAACGACTATGGAATTCGGTACGAAAGCAGGCGCACCCATGAGGGCAGGGTGGTCAAATTAACGCTGGAAAATTCTGGGGCGTGACGATTCGTGACGGTTGTGACGGTATTTTTGCTACTATGTAAAATACCGTCACAATCGACACAACCGACACGGGATGGTGATAACGATGAAAAATGTGCAGATTTCGCAGGAACTTTTCGTCGCCTTGCTGCATTATCATTTGAGTGGCGAAAATGAGTACGAAGAGATTATTGAACAGGGCTTGGAGCAAAAACTGGATGCGATGCTGCGGCATGAGCTGTATGCCCAGTACAAGACGGCGCCCACCGAGGAACAACGGGAGCAGGCTCGGCAGGAGTATCTGGACAGACGAGGCGTGCCAGAAAGCTTCCGCTGGTGAGTTCCTCTATTGGCAGAGGACAGGAGCGTGTCACGCTCCTGTGAATGCAATCACGCAGGAAGGTGGTGTTGGACCGGGCAGCGGCGAGGTACAGCGAAACCCCGTCCGCAGACGGAAGCCCCCGGCAGGGCGCAAAGGCATCTTTTGATGGACGGAACGTCTGTCAAAAGTGCTTTTGCGTTACTTTCGACGAAAGTAACAAAGCCTTTGCCGTGTCCGGTACCAGTTACTTCCACAGAGAAAGGACGTGCGATTGAAAAGAACCATTTCCGCAATGCGGGGTCCCGGCTCCCTCAACCATAACCGGAGAAGTTTTACCGCTGAAAACGTAGACCCGGAGCGCAGCAGCCTGAATGTTGTGTACCGTGATGAGCCGATTCAGAAGGTGTACCACGAAC
>DXUR01000712.1 GCA_019417795.1 Clostridiales bacterium
TGAAAACGAAAAACGCCTACCGCACCCTGCCGCTGTCGGCAGACGCGATAAGCGTACTGAAAATGCAGAAATGCAAAGTCGGAAATAGCGAGTGGGTGTTCCCGTCACCCACCGGAGGCCCCATGTCACCGGACAGCGTCCTGCATATGCTGCAAAGAGTGCTGAAACGGGCGGGACTGCCACGGATACGCTTTCATGATCTGCGCCACCCGTATGTCAAGCACACGACAAAAATTTTTATTCTGCGCTTGAAGGTTCTTCAAGCGCAGCGCGATCCAGATAGGCGCCGAAAAACTTGCGGGGCTTTTCGGCTTCATCGGAAAGGACTCAAAGCTAAGCTGATTGAGCCTATCCTGCAATAAAAGCGATTTTTAAATTACTCCCCTCTCAAAAAATGTCCTTGTTTTTGTATGCGATCTCGATACGCTTTTCGGGGAACACATACACCTTATCAATCAGAAGACTGGTCAGTGCGGTTGTCAGCCCATTGACACTGAAAACTGCTTTTACTGCCTCCTGTTGACTGTTCTGCCGCTCCTGTTCATTCTGCTTTTGTTTCACCTATGCCAATACTGCGGCATACGCATTTTTTGTTTTCAAAAGCAGTTCATCACACGCGGCTTTTTCAGCGTGAGGAATATAGCCTGCTCCAGCCCAGCCGCATTGACCTTCAGATTGTGGCAGCGGCTTGTTTCATCAGCATGGGAATGACGGCACATATAGTATGGCGTTTTCCGTGATATGCGAGACAGGTGCGTTTTTTTAAGTAAATGTCTGCACAATAGCAACGGCGTGCGTCTGTGCCCACCCCAAAGCTAAGAGGACGTTGCGCATATTGAATAAACGCGGGTTCATTGATGAAAGGAGACGTGTAGAGACTCAAAAGCGGAAACCGTTGCCAAGCATGTAACCGCTACTCCATTTGCTACACCAAAGTGAGTGGAGGGAGTTCACAGAGAAACGGGAATATGCGAGATATTTTGTGTCATTATATGACATCAATAATATGAAGTTAGAAACCGCTTTTCTGCTTTCTCCCAGTCAATAAAGGAAAACCAAGCATCCAAATATTTTTCCTTATCAAACTGATTATCCAGAAAATATGCGTGTTCCCACATATCAATAGCCAAAATGGGTTGCACTGAATCCAACGCTACCGCTTCATTATCGCGCGTAATTGCAATGTGGGGCCCTCCGTTCCTTTCAGAAACCAGCCAGACCCACCCAGAACCAGGAATACTTTCAGCGGCCTCAAGTAGCAGCCGTTTGAATCTTGGCATGGAGCCATAGATAGAGATCAGGACTCCAACCAAACGGTTAAGCGGCGGGGATCCGATTTTATTTTGGATGCTGTCAAAGTATAGTTCGTGGTTGTAGACGGCGCCCGCTGCCGATTTTAACTGTTTTTCCTGGACAATGGGCAAATTGATTTTCTGAGTGAGAAGATTCTCCAGGCTTGTGTCTTCCAGACGGTGCTGTACGACAAGCCGATTGAGCTCCTGAACCTTTTTCGTATAATATCGATTATGGTGCAAGTATAACGTATCAGGATCACAATATGGCACGAATGAAATATAACCATAAGAGAGTTGCTTGGCTTGAAATGGATATCGACTCATATTAGTCCCTCCTCTATGCTGAGCTCTTGTATACCCAGTTTTCATGATACTATGATATTGAGCGCTTACCGTTATGCGGTTTTCCGCTCGACAAGGATGTCGTTTATGCTCACGCCCCACAGCTTCGAGAGCGCGTACAGGTTGTCCGTGCTCGGCAGGTTGCGGCCGGACTGCCAGTGGTATATCCCCTGCGGGCAGTCCGTACCCAGATACTCCTGCAGCTCCCGAACGGTGTACCCCTTTTCCAGCCGCAGCCGCCGGATGTTCCGCCCCGTCGCGGCAACGTCGATGACCGGATAGCGCGGCAACGCTTTGTCCCCCATGCGCTTCAACTCACGCGCTGCGCTTGCAGCGCAGCATGTTGGTCTTGGAGACGAGCATAGATTTGCGGGGATATGTCAGGGCATGCAGCTTGGACCAGAGCGGGAGGAGAAGACGGCAACATTCATCGTAAAGTGCATACTTTTTGCGGTAGAACTGTGCGGCATCTTCTTTGGGATAGTACGTCTCACTGGGAGTGTTCATCCAGGCGGCGGCATCACTCAAAGAGGGGAAATCGCCGATGGCGGCTGCGGCTGCAATTGCGCAACCGAGCGCACCGGTCTCGGCTGCGAGGGAGGTCTGCACCGGAAGGCGGCAGACATCGGAAAAGATCTGCGCCCAGACCGGAGAACGCGCTGCGCCGCCTGCGAGACGGATAGCGCACGGCGTGCCAGGATAGCGTCACGGGACGCCTCCACTGTGTGGAGGACTCGTATCGCTTCCGTAATGA
>DXUR01000713.1 GCA_019417795.1 Clostridiales bacterium
CTTTTCGCAGATTGGAGAGAACGCCCGCAGTCAAAAGGTCGGTGCGGATAAAATGCGCGGTGCAGTCACGGGTACGCTTCTTGTAGTTCCCGCAGATATAGCAATCCTGTTTCCGCTTATCGGTCTGGTAGCGCTGCTGATACATGACGCTGCCGCAGTCCGCGCAAAAGAGCATACCAGAGAATAAGCCCACTTCATCATAGCGGTTTGGACGCTTGCGCTGTTTGCGTAATTCCTGCACACGCTCCCATGTCTGGGTGTCGATGATAGGCTCATGGTGGTTCTCGAAAATTGCCTGTTTCTCAATGGGATTTTCTACGCTGTGCTTGGTCTTGTAGGACGGTTTCTCCGTCTTGAAGTTCACCAGACAGCCCATGTACTCCCGGTTTTCAAGGATATGCACCACGGTATTTGTCGCCCATTTGCATTCATAGCCGGGGTGATAGCGGCGGGTGCTGCCCGTCCTGCGGTATTCCAGCGTTCCCGGCGTTGGGATTTCCTGTTCGGTCAGCATACGGGCTATCTTGGTCGGGCCGTTCCCGGCAAGGCACAGACGGTATATCTGCTTGACTACGGGCGCGGCTTCCTCGTCAATGATGAAGTTTTCGTCCTCGTCCATGAGGTAGCCGTACACGGGTTTGCTCGTAACAGGCTTGCCGCTCATGCCTTTTGACCGTTTTACAGCTTTGATTTTCTTGCTCGTATCTCTCACCAGCCATTCGTTGAAAATGTTCCGCAGAGGGGCAAAATCATTGTCGCCCTGTGCGCTGTCCACTCCATCGTTGATGGCGATAAAGCGGACGCCTTTTTGTGGGAAAATCATCTCGGTATACATTCCCACCTGCAAGTAGTTTCGCCCTAACCGTGACATATCCTTTACGATAACGGTAGCCACTTTCCCGGCTTCAATGTCCGCAAGCATGGATTGAAAGCCCGGTCTTTGGAAGTTCGCACCAGAATAGCCATCGTCCGTGTACCAGCGCAGATTGGAAAAGCCGTTCTGCTTTGCGTAGGTTTCAAGGATACGCTTCTGGTTGGAAATGGAATTACTTTCGCCTTGCAGCTCGTCCTCATGGGATAGTCTTGGATAAAGGGCAGTGATTTTCTGGGTGGTCTGTCTTAACATAAAATCCTCCGTTTCCGACAGCCAGCCCCACTATTCCGTATTTCGATTATACCACATGGGGCGGCTGTCTGTATAGCGGCTTCTGCTTCTTTACCGCCCGGTAAAATGACGATTTTTTCTGTGCGGCTTGTAGCGTTAAGTCGAAAGCTGGGCTTTGTGTCCTGCGGCGGCTTCCGCCTCCAGCACTTTCATCATCTTATCGGCTGCGGTGTCGGTGGTATCTTTTTTGAAAAAGCCGGAAACGACAAGGACGGTGTTGCCCATGCGGATCTCTGTCACGCAGTCCGGGCGGCGTTCCGGGGTGGTGTTCTGCTTGTTCTCTGCCATAGGCAACTCCTTTCATCTCATCAATTCTTTCAGCCTGTTCAGCTTGGCTTGCGCCGTTTCACGGCGGAAGTTCTCGCCTGTAAAGAGGATAGGGGCGCACATTTCCAAAAGGCGGTCATAAATCCGGGCATGAGCGGTGTCCAGCGGATTTTGCAGGCTGTCCAATGTCAGATTGGTGGTAACGATTAGGGGCTTGCGGCTGCGGTAGCGGCTGTCAATCACATTGTAGACCTGTTCTAAACCGTACTCTGTACCGCGCTCCATTCCAAAATCATCAATGATAAGCAGAGGGAAACGGCAAAGACGCTCGATATACTCGTTGCGCCCCTCAAAGCTGGCGGTCAGGTCATTCAAAATCGCAGAAAAATTCGTCATGCGAACAGCGACTTCCTGCTCCATGAGGGCATTAGCGATACACCCGGCAAAATAACTTTTTCCTGTACCGACCTTGCCCCATAGCAGATAGCCGATATTTTCCTCGCGCATGGTTTCCCAATGCTCCACATAGAAGTGTGCAATCTCCATTTGCGGGCATTTCCCGTTGTCGTTGGCGAAAGTCCATTCCTGCATGGTAGGATTGGTAAATCCCCGGCGTTTCAAGTCCTCCACGGTGTCAAGGTGCTTTCTGCGCTGTTCGGCGGCTTCACGCTCCAAACGCTGGGCTTTCTGGCAGTCACATTCTGCCGGGTGGCGGTCACGCCCAAACAGGGCGGCTTGCTTTTCCGGGAAGTAGGCTTCTTTCGGAGTGTGACACTTGCCGCAGTAAAGCAGTCCGTCCTCGCCCGTGTAGTCCTCCGGCTGTGGGGTAACAGCCGCCATATTCAAAACTCGTTCTGTAAACAGATTACTCATAAGCTCTCGCCCTCCTTGCAGGCGTATTCGGGTATGCCCTGTTTCGGGGCAGCCTTTGCGGTATCGTCTGCCGCCCAT
>DXUR01000714.1 GCA_019417795.1 Clostridiales bacterium
GAATAGGCCCGTTCCAGCGGGTAAACTTGTGCAGGCCGCCCATGTCTGCCACCAGCTTGTCGCCGGGACGCAGGTGCAGGTGGTAGGTGTTGCACAGCATGACCTGCGCGCCGATATCCTTCAGATCCTGCGCCGACAGGCCGCCCTTGATGGCACCAGCGGTGGCAACGTTCTGGAAGGCAGGGGTCTGAACCGTGCCGTGCACGGTTTTGAACTCGCCCCGCCGGGCGCTGTGCTCCTGCTTGAGCAGGGTGTAAGTCGTCAAAGAAGGCATGATTATTCGTTCCTTTCTGCGCACGGAAAACAGCCGTGCAGCCTCGATGCAGGCCACGAGCCTGCAAGTTATCAGAATGATCACAGCAGCGGTCTGCCGTAATTGTAAGGGGAGCGGCGGATGCAGATCGCATCCTTACCTTTCACATACAAATATCGCAAAAAGCGCGAATTTTGCATCAGACTATCAGCATCGCATCGCCAAAGGAGAAGAAACGGTACTTCTCTGCCACGGCTACCTCATAGGCGTGCATGGTCTTTTCGTAGCCGTACAGGGCGGACACCAACATGATCAGGGTGCTCTCCGGCAGATGGAAGTTGGTGATCAGACCGTCGATGCAGTTGAACTTCACCCCCGGGTACAGGAAGATGGAGGTGTTGCCGCTGCAAGCCTTGATCTCGCCGTACTTGGCAGCGGCAGCCTCCAGTGTGCGGCAGCTGGTAGTGCCCACAGCGATGACCCGGTGGCCTGCGGCCTTGGTCTCGCGGATGCGCCGGGCGGTCTCCTCGCTGATGGAGTACCACTCGCTGTGCATCTTATGGTCGGAGATCTCGTCCTCCTGCACAGGTCGGAAGGTGCCCAGACCAACGTGCAGGGTGACCTCGGCAATGCCGACCCCCATGGCGCGGATGGTGTCCATCAGCTCCGGGGTAAAGTGCAGCCCGGCGGTGGGAGCAGCTGCGCTGCCCAGCTCCTTGGCATAGACGGTCTGGTACTGGCTCTGATCCTCCAGCTGCTTTGTGATGTAGGGCGGCAGCGGCATCTTGCCAAATTCATCCAGCTTTTCATAAAGCGTTTCGGTATCATAATAGAATGTAACGTACTTGTTGCCGTCCTCCATGGTCTCGTCCACCACAGCGGTCAGGCTGCCGTCGCCAAAGCTTACCTTCGTGCCGGACTGCATCCGCTTGCCGGGCTTTGCCAGGCACTCCCACTGGTCTCCCTTCACCTGCCGCAGCAGCAGCAGCTCGCACACGGCACCGGTAGGCTGCTTGACGCCCACGATGCGGGCGGGCAGCACCTTGGAATTATTCACTACCAAAAGATCTCCCGGCTCCAGAAATTCCGGCAGGTCGCGGAATACCTTGTGCCGGATGCTGTCGTCCTTTTGGCTCAGAACCATCAGCCGTGCCGCATCCCGCGGGGCTGCAGGCTCCTGTGCAATGAGCTCTTTGGGTAAATCATACCAAAAATCTTTTTTTAACATAGTGTGCATTTGCCTTTCCGATGATTGACACGGACAACGTATCAATGATATCATAGAATCTGTATAAACAGTATCTATTATATTGCATCGCTGTCCGGTTTGCAAGCCGTGTTCTTCGCAATACTAAGATTTGCTGTTTGTTTTTTTGAAAGGAAAGGTGCTGGAAATGGAAAGACAGTATAAAGTGGGTATTGTAGGCGCAACTGGCATGGTGGGTCAGCGTTTTGTGACTCTGCTGGAGAATCATCCCTGGTTCAAGCTGACCGTGCTGGCTGCATCCGGCCGCAGTGCGGGCAAAAGCTATGAGGATGCAGTGGGCTCCCGCTGGGCCATGACTACTCCCATGCCGGAGAGCGTGAAGAAGATGACCGTTCTGGACGCTTCCAAGGTAGAGGAAGTTGCTTCGCAGGTGGATTTTGTTTTCTGCGCTGTCAATATGCCCAAGGACGAGATCAAAGCACTGGAGGAAGCATACGCCAAGGCTGAGTGCCCGGTGGTCTCCAACAACAGTGCCCATCGTTTCACCCCGGACGTTCCCATGGTGGTTCCCGAGATCAACGCCGACCATATCGAGATCATTCCCGCCCAGCGTAAGCGTCTGGGCACCAAGCGCGGTTTCATCGCCGTCAAGTCCAATTGCAGCCTGCAGAGCTATGTGCCCGCCCTGCATCCTCTGATGAAGGACTTTGGCGTGAGCAAGGCGCTGGTGTGCACTTATCAGGCCATTTCCGGCGCTGGTAAGACCTTTGACCGGATGCCTGAGATCGTGGACAACGTGATCCCCTACATCGGCGGCGAGGAGGAAAAGAGCGAGCGCGAGCCGCTGAAGCTGTGGGGCCACATCGAGGGCGACCAGATCGTCAATGCCGAGAAGCCGGTCATCACTGCACAG
>DXUR01000715.1 GCA_019417795.1 Clostridiales bacterium
TCCTCGAAACAGGCTCGTTTTATCCGCCACCGGCGGCACTTCGCCTGTTTCCCCTCCTTGGGGTTCCCGCGCACACCCTTCACCCGCAAGGGGTATGCAGCATCCGTAAAGCGGCAAAGCCGCTAACGGCTGCCCTACCTTACCGTCGCGGAGAATTTACTACTTTATCGACAGTCTCAACGGCCCCAAAGGGGCCGTTCTTTTTTGCGCGTTTGCGGCGAAACAGTTCGACAAGTACACCTGTCTGCATGGTTTTCCGCCTCATGTTCATCTATCGAAAAACGGCATATCTCTATTCCGCCGGGGCTTGACAATCCATGGAAAAGTATTATAATATCGAATTGTTCAAAATTGTACTATTAGAAAGGAGGCGGTCTCATGCTGCCTGCCGTGCGGTTTTATACCTATTCCAAGCGCTTTGAGGAGGCGTACACCGCGGCCATGCGCCCCTTGACGGAGGAACTGGATATGGCCCAGCCCGCCGTGGACATTCTCTTGTTTTTGGCCAACAATCCCGGTATGGATACCGCCCGTGATATCTGTACCTACCGCCATCTGAAGCCCGCCATTGTCTCTTTCCATGTGGAAAAGCTGGCAGGGGAGGGGTATCTGGAGCGCCAGCCGGTGCCGGGAGACCGGCGGAAATGCCGTCTGGTGTGTACGGAAAAGGCCGGGCCGGTGATCCGGCGGGGCCGCGCTGTACAGGAGACCTTTTCGCGGCAGCTGACGGAGGGACTGACCGAGGAGGAACTGGAGACCTGCTTCCGCTGCTTTGCGGTATTCGGAGAAAATATGGACCGACTGAGCGGCAGCCGGAAAACGACAAAAGGAGACGCAAAATGAATCAGGATAAAACCTTTTTAGGCACGGAGCCCATCGGCAAGCTCCTGCGGCAGCTGGCCGTCCCCACGGTCATCGCCCAGCTGGTAAATATGCTCTACAACATCGTGGACCGTATCTACATCGGTCACATTCCCGGTGACGGCGATCTGGCCCTCACCGGCGTAGGCGTATGCCTGCCGCTGATTTTAATTGTCTCCGCCTTCGCGGCACTGGTGGCCTCCGGCGGTGCGCCCCGTGCCTCTATTTACATGGGCAAGCAGGACCACGACACCGCTGAGAAAATTCTGGGCGGCTGCTTCGCCCTGCAATTAGCGGTCTCTGCTGTACTGACGGCGGTGCTGCTGCTTTGGAGCCGGGATCTGCTGTTGGCCTTCGGCGCCAGCGAGAACACCATCGGCTACGCCGCCAGCTATATGCAGATCTACGCTGTGGGTACCGTGTTCGTGCAGCTGACCCTGGGCCTGAACGCCTTTATCACCGCACAGGGCTTTGCCAAGATCGGAATGCGGACGGTGCTCATCGGCGCGGTGGCCAACATCGTTCTGGACCCCATTTTTATTTACGGACTGCACATGGGCGTCCGGGGCGCGGCGCTGGCCACCATTCTCTCCCAAGGTCTGTCCTGTATCTGGGTGCTGCGGTTCCTCACCGGCCCCAAAACCCTGCTGCGGCTGAAAAAGGAAAACGTCCGTTTCCGCCCTGCCCTGATTTTGCCCTGCGTAGCACTGGGGACGGCTACCTTCATCATGCAGGCCAGCGAGAGCGTCATCTCTGTGTGTTTCAATTCCTCACTGCTGAAATACGGCGACGACATCGCCGTTGGCGCCATGACCATCCTCTCCAGCGTCATGCAGTTTGCCATGCTGCCCTTGCAGGGCATCGCCCAGGGCGCCCAGCCCATCACCAGCTATAATTACGGCGCACGGAATACCCAGCGGGTGCGGCAGACCTTCCGGCTGCTGCTGAAGGTGTGTCTGTGCTATTCCGTGGCGCTGTGGGCGGTGATCCAACTGTGCCCCGGCGCGTTTGCCCGGATTTTCACCCCTAACGCGGCGCTGGTGGCCTTTACGGTGCCCGCCCTGCGGATCTATTGCGGGGCGCTGTTCCTCTTTGGCATCCAGATCGCCTGTCAGATGACCTTCGTTTCCATTGGCGCCGCCGGCTGCTCCATCATTGTGGCAGTGCTGCGGAAGTTCGTCCTGCTGCTGCCCTTGATCTATCTGATGCCCCGGCTGCTGGCGGATCAGACCATGGCGGTTTACACCGCCCAGCCGGTGGCGGATGCCATCGCCGTGACCTGCACCGCCATCCTGTTTTCCGTCCAATTCCGCAAAGCCTTGCGGAAGCTGGACGCGGAAGATTAAAAACACCGCCCCGGTTTGTGATATGCTCCCTCTATGAGCAATTGATTTGTCAAGTGTTTTTGTGTGAAAAATATTGTTTTTATATATCCCCCTGCGCTGAAATAAAAACGCTCAATCACCATCATAAGTGATTGAGCGTTTTGCGCGCGAACTTAATGACAT
>DXUR01000716.1 GCA_019417795.1 Clostridiales bacterium
TGGATCTTTCCATCAAAAAGGCGCTGCCTGCACCGGAGCGCCCCGCCCAGCGGACCTCCCAGCCCCGTCCGGCAGCAGCCCCCCGTCCCGCGGCGGCTCCCCGGCGGCCCGCCGTTCAGGCAGCGGACACCACCCCCTCCGGCGATCTGGCCTTCGAGGACAAGCTCAAGCAGTTCCTCTCCTCCTCGGAGCGGAAAATGGCGGACCTGAACCGGAACATCTCCGGCAAGCAGGGCGGCCGCAGAAGAAGATAAATCCATTTCAGACTGATAACAACGCAGCCGTCTCCGGGAGAGCATCCCAGAGACGGCTGCGTCAACTTATATGTGTGAAAAATCACGCAGAAAAAGCGTCCACGCCCGCAAGGGCACATTTGATAGGGCCGATTTTCCGCGCCCCTTTTACGCCAGTCTGCGGAAGCACTCATTCTGGGTGTTGCTCCAGAAGTGAGTGTCATCGATGCCGGACACGTAGTAAACAAGCGGAGCGGAAAAGTCATTTTGCAGATAGTCGATGTCCAACGCCGGACAGTATCCCACGCTGCTGCGGTCCCGGACGCGGAAGGCATAGGCGGTTTTGCCAAGCAACTCCAGTGCCGGATACACGATGCGGCAGCCGTCCTCGGAAAACAACAGAACAGTGGTACCCGCATCGTTCACCCAGATACCCGCAAGGGCTTCCTCCGTCACAGCGCTGTAATCCCCCGGCGCTTCATAGCGGTGCTCCGTGCGTTCCGTACGGTCTAAAATCTGCGTAAACAGGGGGAGCAGCTTCCACGCCGCCCACTTCACCCGGCCCGTGCTGCGGTACGGCTGTTCCAGGGTATAGCCCGCGTCATCCAGTGCGTCATAGGCCGTCTCATCGCCCCGCATGAGGGCCTCCGCCTCCGTCAGCACCGCCGCCCATGCCCGGGCCAGCTCCACAGCGTTTTCCATGGGCACGTTTTCATCTATCCACCTGAATACGTCCTCCTGCTCCTCCGAGTTCACATCGATCCAGTCCAGCAGCTCTCCGGCGGCATAGGCGGCCCGCAGAGAGCTGCCCGCCGTGCCGGGCGCCACGGTGTAGATGTCTGTCAGCACATCTTCCAGACTCAGCGGCTCTTTTTCCTCCAGCTTTGCAGGTTCAGGTTCCGGTGTTTCATCGGGAGGTTCCGCTACCTCCTCCCCCGGTGTCGACGGCTTCGCAGCCGGCGGATTCTCCGGCTCCCTGTTTTTCCCTCCGCAGGCGGTCAGCAGCAGAGCCAGCAGCAAGCATACCGTCAAGATTCTGCGTTTCATCCCATTCACCTCTCGATCTTTGATCCGCTGCCATGCCAACACACGCAAAATACAAGACCTCCACTGGTTCCGGCCATGGCCGAAGCCGAACGCCGCACATGGATACATTGGAGCAGGCTTTCAAAGGAAACCTCAATGCCATAAGCAAGCACATCTGTATATGCTTATTATATCAATACCATGCGGAAATTCAGGCGGGACCCACAGATCTCCGGCTTCAAGGCGGCAAAGGAGGCACAGGAAATTCAGAATCACGGCTCCCCCGCCACTTGCAGTCATGCGTTCTATCGACCTAAAAAACCACGCGGTCAGCCGAGAGGCTGACCGCGTGGTTCCACAAGTATTCTATTTTTACTGTACGGAATTTTTCATTCTCCACACGATGGCAGAGACCTGACCGCGGGTCAGGGTGTTGTTGGGCTTATAGGTGCTGGTGCCGTTGGAGAAGTACCCCTCAATGATACCGGCGGCATTCAGCGCCTGCACATAGACGTCATTGGTGTCGGTAAAGGGCTTCTTGCTGGGCAGGCCGGTGGTAGAAAGCTTCAACGCCTTGGCGGCGATCTGCGCGATCTGCAGACGGGTGATAGGCCCGTTCAGCTTGGGATTGCCGGACACCAGTCCGGCAGCCTTGGCCTTCGCCAGATAGCCGCTGAAGGGGCTGCCCTTCACCGTGGGGGCCTGCTCGCCGTAGCCCGCCGCCAGCATGATGAGCTTCAGGGCCGCGCCGTAAGTAATGGTATTCTTCTCCTGGAACGTTCCGTTGCTGTAGCCGGAGATAACATTGGCGCCAGCAAGCTCCGTAACATACTTATAGCACCAGGTGGAGGTGGAGATATCCGTAAACTTCTTCACGCTGTCCACCACGCCGATGGAGACCACACCGGCCCCCAAAGCGGTGCCGCTGCTGCTCAATGCCACATAGGGAATGGAGACAGAACCGGTGAACCCACTGTTGGGAATGAAGCGCAGCTGGCTCATGGAATCAGTGTCGCTGCCGTAGCTGTAAGCGCTGGTGGTATCCGCCGCATAGGAGCCAACGTACAGAACACCGGCAGTGGAGGCAGGCAGCTC
>DXUR01000717.1 GCA_019417795.1 Clostridiales bacterium
CCCGGCTGGACTTCCATCTCATCAAAGTCCACGGTGCGGGCATTGACCCGGGGCGGGGTGCCGGTTTTGAACCGCCGTAAGGGCAGCCCCAGTTCCAACAGGGAATCCGTCAAGGGCCCGGCGGCGTGCATCCCGTCGGGGCCGGAGTCCTCCACGCAGGTACCGATGATGGTGCGGCCTTTCAGATAGGTTCCGGTGGCCAGAATTACCGCCCGGACATCGTACACCGCGCCGGTGGCCAGCACCACCTGCCGGACGGCACCGTTTTCCGCCCGGACGTCCACCACCTGGCCCTGCCGCACCGTCAGGTGCTCCTGACATTCCAGGGTGTGCTTCATCCGCTCCCGATACTTCCGCCGGTCCGCCTGGGCTCGAAGGGACCAGACGGCAGGGCCTTTCCGAAGGTTCAAAAGCCGGTACTGGATGCAGCATTCGTCAGCAGCCTTTGCCATCTCGCCCCCCAGAGCGTCCAGTTCCCGTACCAGGTGGCCCTTGCCGGTGCCGCCGATGGCGGGGTTGCAGGGCATGTTGCCCACGGCGTCCAGATTGATGGTAAAGACGATGGTCTCCAGCCCCAGGCGGGCGGCGGCCAGCGCCGCCTCGATGCCGGCATGTCCGGCGCCGATGACGGCAATATCAAATTGTCCCGCAGAAAAAGTTTCCATCATAGTTGTATTCTATCCTTTTTTCAGGGTGATGACCGCCACCTGCGGCCGGTTGAATAGACGGAAGGCCCACTTGGGAGAGTTGCCCAACCCTCGGGATACAAACACCTCCGCCCCCTCGCAGTCCACATCGTTGCAGTGATAAAAACCGCTGGTGAAGGACGGCAGCAGGTTCAGGTTGGTATCTACCAGCCCGTCGGTGAAGGGCAGACGCCAGATGCCGCCGTGGGCATGGCCGCAGAAGGTCAGGTCCGCTCCCAGACGGCAGTACCGGCCGTTGAAAAGCGTGTTGCGGTGGGCCAGCAGCAGCCAGAAGGGGGCCTCCTGCTGGGCATACAGCTTCGCCGCCAGCTCCTCCGGAGTAGTCTGGTCTGCGTAGCCGTTGGGATCGTCGATCCCGGCGATGAAGATCGTCTGCCCGTTTCGCTCCAGAGGAACGAACTGGTTGGAGAGCACCGTAACGCCGGACTCCCGCAGGGCTGTTTTCAGTTCCTCCACGGCGGCGTTTCCGTGCGCCCATTCGTGGTTGCCGGTCACATAGTAGGTGGGGGCAATGGCGCTGAGGGCCTTCCCTACCGCCTTTGCATACGGTATCGGGGCCTCGGCGTACTCGTCCACCAGATCGCCAGTAAGGAAGATCAGGTCCGGTGCTGCCTGTTTCACGGCCGCATACAGCCGCTGATTGTTCTTTCCGAATTCCCGGTTGTGCAGGTCGCTGAGCTGCACGATCCGCAGCCCGTCAAATTCCGCCGGCAGCGCAGTGGAGGTATAGGTCAGGGAATCGGTCCGCAGCGCCGTATTGTCCCAATATACAAACAGGACCAACAGGGCCAGCAGCCCCCACCGCATGACTGCGTGGAGCCGGGAACGGGGACGGCGGCGATTTGCCATGGACGGACCTCCTCAAAAATGTAAAGCATCGGAATTACGGCCATATATTATAGCACAGCCGGACACAATAAGCGAGGAAAACTTTAAAAAGCTGCCGGATTTTCAGGATTTCTCAAGGAGCACGACGGCAGAAATTGAGAAGTGTGTGCAAAATCGGAAAAAAATTACAAAAAAGCTGTGAAAAAGGGCAGTTGAAAAGGAAAAAACGTTTGCTTATAATATGCTTGACTGCATCTGCCCATAAACAGATGACACTAACGATGCCGGAGTAGAATGCGACTGCTGCCGGACACAGGAGGAAAGACATGAGAGGTGTACACAGCGCGGTAGACGATATCCGCCGCAGCGTATTCACAGAAGTGGCCCGACTGGCCTATGAGAGCGACGATTACAAGCAGGTGGACATGATCCCCTACAAGATCGTTCCCGGAGAGGTTGCCCACCATCGCCATGACGTGTTCCTGGAGCGGGCCATTGTTTCCGCCCGGCTCAAGCTGGCTCTGGGCATGGATCTGGACCCCAACGGCCCCTCTGCCCCCATCAGCGCCAATATCCAGGATGCCGCCACGGATCAGAAATATTTCAACGAGCCCCTGGTCAATATCATCCCCTATGCCTGCAACGCCTGCCCTCCCAAGCAGGTCCGCATCACCGACAGCTGCCAGGGCTGCATTTCCCACCCCTGCATGAACGTCTGCCCCAAGGACGCCATCTATCTGGATGAAAACAAGCGCTGCCACATTGATCAGAGCAAGTGTATCAAGTGCGGCAAGTGCTTTAACCAGTGCCCCTAC
>DXUR01000718.1 GCA_019417795.1 Clostridiales bacterium
AAAATGTGGGCGTCGAGGATTGGTTTCCTCAACGCCCACATTTTTTGCAGCTGTGCCAGCTTCTTTAGTTCCACGGCACACTGCTCTCGCACAGTTTCGGTATACTCCTGCACCGCAGCATCCAGTACCTCCTCATGAATACGGTGGGAGGCGCAATAGGTTTTTCCATTCCGATGATACCCACGGCACACATATTCCACACGGCTCTTGCCGTTCCAGCAGCGGATCATAGGAATGAACGTATTCCCACATTCCTGGCAGGTCAGCAGTCCCGCATAGCGGTGCTTGGCCTGATTGCCGTTTGCAGGGCGGGTCTGCTGTTTGAGTAAGCGCTGCACCTGCTCCCATTCCTGTTTTCCTATGATTACGGGAAAGAATCCCTCGTGGCGATACCAGTCGGCTTTGTCTATATGCTTGGCCTTACCGTTGTTGTATTCTCTGCGGTGGTTGTTCAGCATGCCGGTGTACGCCTCCTCCACCAGAATGTTTTTCACACTGGCGTATGTCCATAGGAACTGACCGTCACGGGTTTTGTGCGTTTGTCGCACTTCTCTGCCGCACCGTTCGGCCCGGAGTTGCGCCGGTGTCTTTCGCCCCGCAGCATTAAGCCGCCGGGCAATCTCTTTCTGCCCACACCCCTGCAAGTACAGAGAATAGATGAGCCGCACCGTGACCGCCGCCTCTGCGTCTATCTTGATCTGCCCCGTATTTTTGTCTTTCCAGTAGCCGAAGGGAGGCGTGATCACGATGCCATCTTTCTGCTTCTGACGGTATCCCGCCCGGATCTTTTTGCCAATATCCTTCGCATAATAATCATTCATCAGGCCGCGGACGCCGATGATCAAGTCATCTTCGTCGCGGAATGTATCAACGCCCTCCGTGGCAGAGATCACCCGCACCTGGTGTTCCCGCAGGTAATCAATAAACAATGCGGTCTGAGTTCTATGGCGGCCAAGCCGGGATAAGTCTTTTACGATGACAGCGTCAATTTTATCAGCGTCCACAGCCACCATGAGCTCGTCCAGCCCACGGCGGTCAAAACTCATGCCGCTTATGTTGTCATCGAAGGACTGTCCTACGATGGTGTACCCGTGCTGCTCGGCAAACGCCTGACAGATTTCCCGCTGATTTAGCAGGGAGTTCATCTCACGGTCATCATCGTTAGAAAGCCGCGCATAGAGCCATACCCGCACCTGTTATCACCTACCCCGCATAATAATCGCCGTAGATCGCCGCACCCAGCCTGTCATAGTCAAAATCTGCGGTGGGGAAGCAATCTGTCTGCGCCCCGTTTTCGAAGATGTCGAGATGGTCGCGGAAGGGCGCTTTCAGCCGGATCTCCAAATCCAGCCCGCCATCCTCCTCATGAACGAGTATCTTCTCCGCCAGCATCCTCAGATGTGCTTCTGACATTTTGCCCTCTCGCAGGATGTCGTCGATCAGGCTGATGTCCCGCTTCAGCTTGGCCTGTCGGCTGCGGAGCATTTCTGAAATATTCTGCAATTCTTCGATTTGCTTTTTGGCCTCCGCGATCTGCTCCTCGCGCTTGGCGATCATGCGGTCGTAGCGTTCCGCGTTGGCCTTATCCCGAATGCGTTCCATCAGGATCACCTCCACTTCCTCCTCCAGCAAGAGAATGTGCTCTTGCAGTTTACTTATTTTGGCACTGGCCGTGGAATCCTTCGGTGTCCATCTCTCAATGAGCCATTCCATCCGCGACCAGTTTTCCTCATACATTTTCTTTGTTCGCAGGATCTCCGCGCCGATCAATCTGTCCAATGTTTCCTCGTCCACCATGTGAGATGAGCAGTGTTCCTTGCCATACCGATGGTAGGTGTCGCAGACATAGGCGACCCGTTCCCCGCTTTTCAGCTTGATTCGTTTCCCGATAAAGGTTCGGCCACAATCCTTGCAGCGGAGTAATCCCCCGTACCGGAGGATGCCCCGGTTGGTGCCCGCACGGACATTTTTCTCTTTGCGCTCTGCAAGGAGCACTTGCGCCTGCTCCCATATCTCACGGGTTACGATCATTGGCAGATAATTCTCATGTCGGAACTGCTCCTTCGGGTCTGTGAAACGGAAGGTCTTATTGATTTTATTACGCTCGCTCTTGTGGCAGATCAGAGTGCCGATGTAGCTCTCATCTCTCAAGATTCGCGCCACCATCGTTGCGTCCCACAAATATTTTTTGAGGATGCCATCCTGGGTGTTTGGCAGTCGCTTATTTAGCAGTTCCGCCTGCATAAGTGCCGGTGTTTTCCTCCTCTGTTCATTCAGTGTGCGGGCGATGGCCTTCATGCCGCTGCCGCCGACATAGGCGGAGAAAATCAGCCGGACCGTTTCGGCGG
>DXUR01000719.1 GCA_019417795.1 Clostridiales bacterium
CGCGGACCTCATACAGGCCGAAGGGGATGATCTGCTTGCGGCCCATGGTGCGGAGAACGTCCGCTGCTGCCGACTTTTCCATCTCCGTATAAGCGTTAACGGACTGCGCTTGATTATTTCCTACGTCACCAGCGGTTGACACACGTGTGATCGATATATCTAACGGAAGCACAGTATCTAAACTTTTTCCAAAAGTGATCTGTACCGGGCCGCGTACCTGACCCGCATTAGGCCCTGTTGATAAAACTGCGCCAAATGTTCTTACATCATAAAACCTCCTGCATGCCTCTGCCCGTGCTTTATGGATATATTCCGGTTTCTTGGCTTCATCGTTTTTTGTTTTTGTTGCGACAGGGGTACCGGCAGCCTCACGCACCTCGGCTATAATACGGTTGATATTGGTCGCCTGCTGAATGATAATGTCCATTCCGGGCTTGTCCCGGTAGGCCAGCTCTACATAGTTGCGGATGCGGCGTTTGGAAGCGCCGTCCGTCATAAAGCCCTGCATCGTCTGCGGGTCAATGCGGGGCATATTTCCCATATCCGGATCGCCGTTCGGGTTGCAGTTGGAGCACGCCACATAGTAGATGAATTCATATCGATTCTGAATAGCCATGGTAAAGCCTCCCCCTTATTCTTCGGCTGCCGCTTTTTCACTGGCAGCGGAACGTTCTTTCTTCTCCTGACTGAGTTTTGCTCCCATCTGGTAGTATCCCAGCGCGAAATAGGACTGCTGCTCCAGATTCAGTGTGGCGGGAATGGATGCCCCCAGCGCGACGGATCCCTGCCGCAGCTTTTCCTGATATTGATCGGCAAGCCATTTGTTCTCCATTTTTTCCAGATGGTGGTTGGAACGGCTGCTGAGCTGGCCGATGACCAGCGCGGGCATCTGAATGGCGGAGGCATAGTAGCGCTCTACAATGCCGGTATTGACATCAGGCATCGCCGCCTTTTGAATTGCCGCGTAAACGGCCATCAAACCGCCGCAGTGATAGGCGGTGCTGGGAAGGTTGAAATTATATTCTTCCAAAATCGGTACCTCCTGATGATTCATTCGATTTTTTCGCAGAAGCCAGACCTTGAGCCATTGGCAGGCCAGACTGTTGGGCAGAGGACTTTGCGCGCTTTGTTTGTCACTGTCGTCACTGCTCAGCAGTTCTGAACGGATATAGGCCAGCGCCTTTGCCGCGACGGCGTCCGGCAGAGTTCCGTTGGAAAGAACGGCCTGAATCACCGCCGGGGTCAATCCGGCCAGTTCCTTGGACAGCCTGTCCAGCGGGCGGGTGTCGCCCTTCTGGAATTTCAGCAGGCGCAGCAGGCGTGCGGTCAGCTTCACCGGTTTGATGTTCCCTGTGCCGGATTGATTGGTCAATGCCAGATCGTCATACCATTGACGCAGATTCCGCCGCAGGTCGGCGTAGCTGCCCCGCTCAAATCTGCGGATCATAACGCGGCTGTTTACGCCGGAAAGAAGCAAAATGTAATAGGATGTGCCGTCCAGATCCGGAGCCGCCTGACCGGAATAGACGCTTTCGGGGACCTGGTCTACCATGTTCCGCTTAGTGGCCGG
The DNA here is from genome assembly GCA_019417795.1 of Clostridiales bacterium. The sequence continues at coordinate 1,571 of DXUR01000719.1, forward strand.
ATTGACGGGAACCGTTTCCGGCGCCTGCTCTGGCCTGTCAAAGCCAAAGTCAAGGGTACAGAACGGGTCCTCCTCCTGGGCGATCTCCCGGTCGAACCAGTGCACAAACTTCATGCCCGCAAGGATCGGCGCATCCTTCAGCAGATCGTCCAGCGCCGATTTCACCACGCCGAACGCCTCCTCGGAAACGGGCGCGTTGACCGCTTGTTTCTGATTGTAGGAGCAAAATGCCGACTTATCAAAGCAGATCAGAGCATCTCCTTTGGGGTGCCCTCCCACGGCGTGCAGGCCCTGAATGGAGGTGGTCGTCATCATGGGAACCGTGGGCTCGCCGGTGATCAAGCACAGCTCTGTCGGAGAAGCATCCCCCTTGGCAAACCGCTTTCGGTACTCCCGCCACCAACGGCGGATCTTTTCGGACTCTACCATGGAGTTTCCGTTGACCCGAAATGAGACCCTGTCACCCGGCTTTATCTTCATGCGGTCCAGCTCTGCCCGGATGGCTTCCGTGATCTCAGGGGTTTCCAACGCTCGGACGCAAGCCTTCAGCAGCGGCTCCTCCTCCGACGCGTCGCGGAGCGTTTCCAGAAAGAAAGCGCTCTTGGCGGCGAGTTTGGCCCCATCCGCCGGTGCGTCGGGAATCACAATGGACCGTTTTTCCACCAGAACGTTGCATTTGTCCCTGCCCTGCGCAAGGCTCCCCATGTCCGGGCAGAGCAGATGCTCATCATCGCCCAGATAAATGCTGACACGGTCATCGCCCTCTGAAAGGGAGATA
>DXUR01000072.1 GCA_019417795.1 Clostridiales bacterium
ACAGCTTCATGAGTGTACCGGCACTGCATCGGGAGAGCGTTGTCTTGCCGGAGCAAATGTCCGCCAGCGTTGCCCAAGGCACACCGCTTTTTTTGGAGAGCTGGTAGCGGGAGAGGTTCTTTTCCCGCAGTATCTGTTGGATCGTCATATACATCACCGCTCTTATTATATCGGTGCGCCGATAATCAGTCAAGAGAAAACCTTGTAAACCTCTGCCTGCCATGCTTACATCTGCATTTCGGGAGTCTGTGATCCACTCTCCCGAAGCTGCTGGGCGTACTCGTGCAGGCTCATGCCGGTCTGCTGCTGGCAGAACGCCTCCATCTTGCGTACCAACACCTCCCGCTCAGCGGCGTTGAGGTGATAGCTCCAGTTTTCTTCTGTGCCATCTCCTTTGCAGAGATTCAGCTCCAGTGTATCACAGGGGCGGCCCTTCTCGATGTCGTAGTTGGCATAGATGTTGAGCCAGTCATCGTTCTGATCGGTGCAGACGAATGTACCGAAGGCGGCATCCACATCGAAGTCCGCCTGCAGATAAAAGTTGAGCTTGCCATCCGATTCGAGGATCTCCTCACCGAAGGAAAAATTCCGTGCAGAGAGATGTCCCGCCGAGGTGATCTCTTTGCCGTTCAGACACTCCAGCAGTTTCTGCAGCATCACATCCCCGGAAACAAGCTGCTTTTGTGCTGCACGATAGACGGCTGTAGCCACATCCTGCATGGCCCATGTTTTCCAACCTTCTATGGTATGGACAGCGGAGAACTCCCGCTTGTCAAAATCCAAATCAAATACGCCGGTAACTTTTCCTGTATTCTCCATGCGCAGATGCATCAGGTGCTGATACTCCTCCGGCGTGATCGGCTGGGCATGCGAATACAGAGAGATGAATTTGCCGGTGCTGCGCTCCGTGTCTTTTAGATATTTGCGGAGCATCCTTGCGGCACCCAACAGTTCCTCACCGGGGATAGTTTTATAATACCACTCCTGCCCGTTTTCCACCACATGGTAGGCCGCATAAGTCCGGGCGGCTTCTTCCGCCTCACGGTTTGCGGCATCCTCGGCATAGATCTCACGGCTGATGCGCTCATACTCACGCTGCGGAAGCTGGTTGCACAGTGCATCCAGCACAGTTTCCAAATGCTCCTGCAGCGTCTCACCCTTGAGGTGCTTTTCAATGGCGTTCTTCCACCTCCGGTCCAGCCACAGGACGATTTCTTCATGCTGTGCCATGCTCATCGCCCTCTTTCTGCTTCGTTACGGATGCTTTTGCAGGCCGCCTGGGTCTGGCCGCAGGAGCAGACTTACTGTCCACATACTCCCGCACCGCTTCCGGGACTTCCGATTCATAGAGCTGCTGCAGCACTTCCTCCATGCGCCGCTGCACGGAAGACCGCCGCTTGCGGAGTACAAACTCCAGCGCATCCAATTTGGCTGCGTCAAATCCAATGGTGATATTCTTACTTTCCAATTTCAGTTCCTCCTTAGTCATACTTGATCCCCGGCACCTCCAGCCAGTGGGTCCAGCCCCGGCCCTGGAGCTTCGTTTTTACCACGCCGTACCGGGTGTCCATGGCCTCTATGACCTCACCGTTTCCAATATATACACCGATGTGCCCGGACTTCCACACGGCCAGTCCCGGCGTGTTGGGCATGGTCTCAATGCTGCCTTTGCGTCCGGCGTTATAGTACATACCGTCCGCCCCCACATCGGGCATACCATTGCTGCCGTACTGGATCTCCATAGTCACGGTGTTCAGCCAGCCGTATCCTTTGATGAGCCCCACGCAGTCGGTGGTGCGCCTGTTCAGCCAGTGGGAACGGATGAAGTCGGCTTCATCCCCTACGCCCTCCGGGTATTGCGAGATCTTATATTGCAGCAGCTCCGGCGTCAGCACTTGGCCGAAGGTACCCCACACATAGCCCCACCCGGAGTTCCATGCGTTGGCAGCATAGATGGCCAGATCTGCACCATTCTTTGTGGCAGGGTCCGTGAGCATAGATGCCTCCAGTTCCATCGGCGCATTGCCTCCCGGCTCATAGGCTCCGGTGAAGGTACCGCTGCCCGCGCTGCCCATGACCATGGAATAGATCTTCACGGCATTGGAGCGTTCCTCTGCCGTGACCGCACGGCCCCGCCACACGGATAGCTGCGCATAGACGTCCTCCATAGGAAGCGGCACGGCCACCCCATAGGTTTCGCCCGCCTCCTCCCGCACCCTTGTCTCCGTTTCATAGAAGCAAGCCACGAACGCCTCTGCATCCGCCTGCGACAGCGCATCTGCTCCAAAGCAGAGGGCAAAGAAAACAGCCTTGACCTGTATTGGATCAAGACTGTTTCCCTCGGATTTTTGATTGACTTCGGCTACCGCCGCATCCAAATGGGCGAAAGAACCCCGCATCTGCGTGAGCTGTGCCCGGTATTCTGTCGGGACACTTGCAGACAGCTCCGTCCCATAGAACGCTGCCGATACAACAGCGCCGTTGTGCTCGGCTGTGCCGGAACCTACACAGCACAAGAACGCCACCAATAAAATCACCGGCGACAAAATCGCCGCCAGCACCCACCCGACTGTTTTGCGGCCCTTCTCGCTGGTCAGTACGGCGGCCGCCAAACGAACAAGCTGTGTGCTCATGCAAGGTCACCTCCTTCATCATCTGCCGCCAGCCGAGCCAAACAGCACCGCCTTGTGCGTCGGCGCCTTTACCTCCAGATGGTACCGCTCCATGCCGCACTTATACAGGCACTCGCCCCGCCTTGTCCGCTGGATGAGTTCAAACTCCGCCTCGTCCAGCTGCAGCATGTCCATGTAAAAACGCTTCCCGATGGAGCCGGGGTTGAACAGGAACTGGTGGGGCGGGATGGCAAAAAGCGGCTTCGTCATCTCCCGCACACCCTCCTGGTCAAAGTCCTCCAAGTTCTGCGACGCCATTACCAGCGCCGAGTCCCGCTTGCGCACACGCTTCAGGCAGTTGCGGATGTACTCAATGGCCACCGGGTTAGACAGCCACAGGTACAGCTCATCCAGCACCGCTGCGGTATTGCCGCCCGTCAGCAGCCGGTCCGACATATACGCCAGCACATTGAATAGCAGGGCATTCCGCAGGCTCTTGGCCGCCGTCAGCACACCGCCTACGCCGAACACCAGAAATCGGTCGCCGGAGATATTGGTGTGTCCGTTGAAGAACGGCGCATCCGCCCCCACACATAGAGAATGCAGACCCAGCAGCACCTCCTGCAGCAGCTCCTGCGTGTACAGCGCACCCGGTTTGTATTGGGCCAGCTCCTCTTGCATGAGGTCATACAGATCGGAGAGGATGGGGTAGTCCTCCGGTATAAGCTGACGCAGGTCCGTCTCCTCCGTAATGCCCCAACGGGCATATAATTTGGACAGCATGATCTCTATGGTGTCCAGCTGTGGGTCGGTGAGATCCTTGTACGCCCGGAAGAAGTCTTTCAAAAAGGAGATGTGCCGCGCCAGCAGGGTGGACTTGCGAAAGGCATCCGGGGCTGTCTCGTCGGTGTCCTCGTTCCAGCTCCGCACTTCCAGCACATTGATGAGCTTTTCTCCGGCCATCAGGTCAATGAAGCACCCACCTAAGTTTTCACACAGCTCCTCCAACTCGTGCTCGGCGTCCAGAGCAATCACCGACTTGCCCGCTTCCAGCAGATTGCAGATCAGCAGCTTGATGAGGTAGCTCTTGCCCTGACCGCTGTTGCCCAAGATAAGGATGTTGGCAGAGGTCTTGTCGCTGTCCCGACGGTCAAAGTCCACCACGATGTTGCTGCCGTACTTGTCTTTTCCAATGTAAAAGCCGTTGGGATCTGTCTTGCCGGAGTAATTGAAGGGATAGAGATTGGCCACGCTGCTGGCGGGCAGTACTCGCTCGAACTCCCGGCCCAGCATATTGCTGCCCACAGGGCTGACGCAGCAGAATCCCTGCTTTTGCCGCAGGAGCAGCTTGTCCACATTCAGCTTGCAGCGCACCAGTTCCGTCAGCACATCCGTCTGGAGCTGACGAAGCCGCTCCTTGCTGTCTGCCGTCATCTCCAAATACACGGCACAGTGGACCAGCGGCTCGTGCTCCCGGTGCATTTTATGCACCAGCTCCGCCACATCCCGCAGATTGCTCTCCGCCGCCACCGCCTGCCGCAGTTTGTTGGGGTCTGAGCCGTCCAGCTTGTTTTTCTTGTTGGCGTTGTCGATGATCCTGTCCTCCTCGCCGGGGGACACCTGCCGGCAGTAAATGCGCAGCGTCACGCCGCTTTTCTCACCCAGCTCCCGCAGGAGCGCCTGTGCCTCGGTGCTGGCCGGATATTCCCGCAGCGCCCACACGCAGCGGTAGGTGCTGCCGAAGATGTAATGGTCCACCTCGAATTTCACAATCCCCGGTGCGATGCGGTCCAGATAAGTGCGGAGGAATCCTTCCTGTTGGGAAGGGGCCTTTTTAGAAAATGGATTCTTCATTTTTCCTCCTCACCACATATATAGTTCCATGTACGGCTTCAGTTCCGGTTCCTGCCCGGTAAACTGTTCCGGCTCCTGAAACATCTGCGTATACCGCTGTATCTGCTCCTCCGTCAGGGAGCAGAAGCCCCCTGCATGGTCATCTCCCACCAAAAAGAAAGGCCCGCAGATGATATCATCTCCGAACCGTCGGTTGGGCTGCATGCCGTTCAGTTTTCCCTCATCGTTACAGCAGAGGATGACGCCGTCTCCCATAGAGAGAGGCTGGAACAGGCCCTCTACCTCCCGCTGGATGGCTTTCAGGCCCTCCTCCATCTCTTTCACATACGGAGCTTTTCCCGGCTCCACTTTCAGAATTCGCATTTCAAACCTCCGTTTCCGCTGTCAGCCACTGCGCCCCGTCTACAAAGGAGAATACCTCGTGGGTGGCGTCCTGCTCAAAATAAATAGCCAGCAGCTCCAGAAGCCGCTGGCCCTCCGCACGCTGAACGACAAATCCGCAGTCCCGGAACTGCTGCTCCAGGGGCGCATAGTTCATGGCCCCGCCCGCTTTTCTGCGCCGCAGCACGAAGCAGAACTCACGGGAGGAGGCCATGGTGGTCTGGACACTGTCCAGATGCTGGCGATCCTGCACCAGCAGCCCACGGATGGCGGGCATATTTTCCGCCTCCAGCCGCTGCCGGTAGAACTGGCGGTTATCCTGAAAGGACTCCTTGGAGTCCAGGGCCAGCAGCTCCAGTTCCGCCATGCCTTTCAGCACGCCCAACAGCTCCTGCACCTTTGCCCGAACGCCCTGCTCCGGCAAAACATTCAGATTGCTGGGATGAACGAAGTAGAAGGCCAGCTCTCCGTCCGCCGTTACGACGCTGTCATTTTTAATATCATCGATGCCGATGAGCTGCCGGGTAGATTTTTTCCTGTTCATGCCGATTCCCTCCACGCATAATATTGTTGTCCGAAAAAGAAAAACGCCGCAGCATAGCGCAGGAAGTCCAGCATGCTGATCCCTCCGTGCCGAATGCAGAGAAAAGCCAGCGCCGCTGTAATGACCAAGGGGATCATGCTGCCGGTCTGGGTCAGCGCCAGCACCGACAGCAAAAGCCCTGTCCCGATCCACGCCACATCCCGCAGCGTCCACAGCCACAGCATAGGCCGGGCCGTTAAATTTTCGGGGTATAGATACATAGTTTTCCTCCCAAAAGTGAAGCCGCAGGTGTGTGCCTGCGACTTCTGTGTGTTTTATTCTTCGTTCCCGGCATCATTCAGCTCGCGCTCAATGAGCCCGAGAATGAAATCCTTCTGCTTCAGGCCGTTCCTGGCCAGATAGTCCTTCAGCCGGTCGAAGAGTTCCTCCGGTACCTGAAAGGCGATGGTGCGATTGTTGGCGTTCATAGTTCGTGCTCCTCCTTCAAAATGTTCTCTGAGTATGTCCGTGATGTAGTCGGCCAGGGTCTGGCCCCGCTGCTCCTGCTCCGTCCGAAGCCGCTGGTGCAGCGACAGCGGGATGGGCGCACAGAGGTTCTTTTTTTCTTCCATAGTCTGCTCCTTTCCGCCTCTCCCGAGGCAAGCAAAGCATAGCCCAACTGCGGCGCATAAGCTATTGACAAGTCTAACGAGAATAGAAGTGCAAAGGCAGCATACCGGACAAGTTTAACGAACATATGCGCCCATTTGGATGGCCTGCACCAAACACTGCATCACGAAGTCCACACAGGGGATGGCCACACTGTTGCCCAAGGCCTTATACCTTGCGCTGTCGGATGCACCGGGGATGTCCGTCCACCCGTCCGGGAAACCCTGCAATCTCTCACATTCCAATGGAGTCAGGCGGCGAATGAGATGGGCATGGACATCTGCCTTTTGGCAAATGAGATCGACGGCATCTTTACACTGCCGTGCGCTCTGTGTGCTGACCACAGCATTCTCCCTGAAGTCATCCACACGCTGGCGGCTGTAGACCGCATGGTGATCTGTGGCAGTCAGGGTATAGGCGATGTCCTGCTGGTATCCGATGCCGTTCCCACCATTTGGCGGCTGGCGGTCTATGGCATTTCCCGTAATGCAGATCACAGGTTCCTGCTCCACCAGCGGTACATTATTGCCGCCCGTCCCATAGCGGGCCGACATGGTGGGCGCTACCTCCTCCATCTGCCGGTAGCGGCTGTCAATGCCGTGGTTTTCATACACCAACGGCTGATGGCCGTGCTCCTGCGCCCGCAGTGTACCTGTCATACCCTCGGAAATTTCCATGACCTGACCGCCCTGATCGTTGATGCACAGTACGGATGGCATACAGTTGCCACTGGCGCCTGCCTTCAGTGTTGGGGCAACACTTTCGTGGTATCCGATGCTCCCGGCACTGGCTCCGGCACCTGCAGAAAAACCGGCGACAAATGTCTGCTGTTTCATTCCTGGCTGCGCATTTAGAGCGCCCGCCACATCATGTAAGTCACGGACCTCATCTCTTTGGTTGGCCGCAAAGGCTATAACGCCATTCCTGCCGGTGGACATCCCACAGTTCACACCCAAGGTCGCTGCCACATCGCCGGTCAAGTCTCCGTTGTAGCCGTCAAAGCCCTCAGTGCTTTCACTTGCCTGCGTCACGAAAGTCTGCATCTGCATATTTGAGGTGGCCATCAGCGCACCAGACACCCCTTGCAGGTCGACACCCTCGTCCCGCTGGTTGATGTGATAGGCATCTATATCTGTGATCTGGCCGTCCGGGAGCGCAAGACCCGCCTGGATCTTCAGCGCCCGTTCCAGCTTCTTTGGCAGCGCTTTGCCCCGTTCAAACGCCCGGCGCAGTATCCCCATGCAAGCCTTCGCTGACAAATAATACTTTGTCGGCGGTGCGCCCTGCAAAATCCGCGATAAGGAAGATTCTCTTGCGCCTCTGGGGGACACCCCAGTATTGAGCGTCCAGGCACCGCCAGCATAGGGAGAAATCAGTTCCCAGTAGGATTCGCCCAGCAGGTTGCCATGCCCAGGGGTAAGGTCCAGGGACATGAACGGTACCGCACTTAATTCGGACGATCTCTTCCAGGACGATGCGGAAGTCCTCGCCCTTCCGCTCTCCGCTGGAGAAGGCTCCCGGCACATTTTCCCATACCATAAATCGGGGCCGAATATGGATACCTGCCCGGCCTCGTGATCTGTCTGCATCTCTCATCTCCTTTACGATGCGGATCTGTTCCATGATGAGACCGGAGCGCTCTCCGGCCAGCCCGGCTCTGGCTCCGGCCACGGACAGATCCTGACACGGGCTGCCGCCGCAGATGATATCCACCGGCGGCAGCATGGCCCCATCCAGTTTCGTAATATCTCCATAATGCAGCATCCCCGGCAGCCGCTGCTGCGTGACTCGAATGGGAAACAGCTCGATCTCGCTGACCCAAAGGGGGATCACGCCGTTGTGAATAGCCGCCAGCGGAAAGCCGCCAATGCCGTCAAACAGGCTGCCCATAGTAATGCACCTCATTTGGCCGCCACCGTCCGGGCAATATTGACGGCGCTCTGAGCTGTGTAAACCGCCGAGGTAAGATTGGCCTTCGTGGTGGTGTCCAGCCCAAAGGCCCCGGCAATACGGGGAATTTCCCCGGCAGAGAGCATGAGTCCCAAGCCCAGCAGGGCGTGGTCTTTGAACACCATCAGCCCGGCCACAAGGATGGTAGCCTGCAAGAAAGCGGTGAGGCACAGGCCGATGACCTGCTTGCACCACTGGACGAATCCGTCTCCATACCCTCTGGGTACGGAGAGCATATACAGGCTCCCCACGGCGATCTGGATCAGCAAAATGCCACCCCGCTTGAGATTGGCAAAGAACACCTTAATGACCGCATAGGCCATAAGTACAAGGCAGAAGAGGACCATAAGCCCGCTGGTCTCCCGCCCAAAGCCCCGCAGGGGATAGGTGGACTCCGTCAGACTTTCCAGGTTTTCAAGATCTGCCAGCGCCGCCTTTGCCGCATCCCCAATGCTGGTGGACCCAAAGCCGGTGATGCCCGCCGTCAAGGTGCCCTGCAAGGAAATTGCCAAAGAATAGAGCCGCACCGGCACTTGGGTAAAAAGAGAGACGGCCAGAAAGCCCTTAAGGACATTCAGCGCCGTCTCTTTCACATTGCCCCGCCCAGCGGAATACTCGATGCCGCATTCAAACACAGCCACCACCAGCCCCGTGGCAAACAGGGCCCAGCCCAAATAGGAGAAAAACAGCACCACGCTCTGCACCCAGTTCATCTCGAAGAGCTCAGCGCCCATGCTGCCCATCTCCGAAAAGAAATTTCCGAGAAAACCCACCACCTGTCCATAAAACCAGTCCACGATCTGGCCCAGTATTTTGTCCGCTACAAAGTCCCATATAAACAATTCATCACCTCCTGAACATGCAAAACCGTCCCGCCAACCAACAGCGCAATTTTCCACTCATACCCCGATGATCCCCCAAATATACAGCGGCGCCGTCAGCGTAAAGACCAGGCATGCAAACAGAATGGCCGGAGCCGTCCATTCAAATTGCCCTGTTTTCCGATAGTCAAAATACGCCGTCCCCAGCTTCACGAAGAAGAAAATAGCCAGAATCATGTCGATAGCGGGAAAAACCACCTTGTTGACCACCGACTTGATTTGCCCGGACGCCGCCGTCCAGGTGCTCTCCACTGCGCCCGCTACATCGCCGCTGCCTGCGGCAAAAGCCGCCACAGACAGCAGGCTGCACAGCAGCGCCGTGATGCTCAGCATGAGCATGATACGCTTTGCAGTTCTCATTTTGCGTCCTCCCTTACATTGTCATTTCATGTATCCCGTGCCGCAGCTCGGCCAATTTTTCCGCTGCCCAGTCAGGGATGCACTCGTCACGGATAATGCCCACGAACTCGGAGCGGTTCCATCTCGTGGTCTCGCCGTCTCCCAAACAGGTGCAGAGTACCGAGCGTCCACGGGCGTGAGGCTGACAGCCAAAGCCGCTCAGGGCCAGCCACAGCTGATTCTCCGGCTGCCAGTAGGATTCCCGCAGCGTATCCGGCGACAGGATCAGCACCTTGCCGGTGAAGTCCTGCTCTCCGGAATTGGATTCACAGTGTTCTGCGCCATACAGGTGCAGCTTTGCCAGCTCTGCCCGGTATTCGCTGACGAATCCGTCCAACACGGCGGGGTGGCTGTTTATGAGGAAGGTATGCCTGTGCCCTCCATCTTCGGGAACGAAGATGGAGCGGCTCCACTGCTTATTGGTCTCATGGTAGCGTCCGTCATGGGACTGTTCCTGCAAGGTGTTGGCCAGCACAAAGCCCACCCGCTTGTAGCCATACTGGTCAATAACGCTTTTGGCGCAGTCGGCTCTGAGATGCATTCCGTCAAAGTCCCTGCGGATGGCCAGCTCTATGGCCCCGGCGCAGGCACAGTT
>DXUR01000720.1 GCA_019417795.1 Clostridiales bacterium
GCTTTCGAGCCGTTGCATATAAGGCAGCAGACAGTGTGTTCGTGTCCAGCGTCGTCCATAAAGCTGCAGTAAGACGCGGATATCATAAAAATCTCGCATCCTTGTGTTTGTAGAGGCGCGGGAAATAACGGTCTCCAGCTTCTCGGCAAGAACAGTTTCGAGATTGTAAGCTAAAACTTCGATGGATCTGTTCTCGAACATCAAACGAAAGATATAGCGAATCTCCCTGGGGGTGATCGCATCTCCGGTCGAAATGTCGATTTTGAACGGGGTACGAACTTTGTCGAAGAGAGCATCCAGCGCTACCCTGACGCCGGGATAGTCTGCCTCATCCATGATCTCCGAAACACTTTTTAAGGAAAAAGAAACACCATCGTCCACATGGACAGAAATGATCTCCGACACGATATCACTGACTTGGTCTACATCGACGGTCGTACCTTGGATCGTTGCGTCGATATCCATGGTGGATCTGGCATCCAGACCTACCATAGCGGCGACCAACATACCGCCTTTCAAAATGAATTTGTCTTTGTAGAGCGAGAGAGAAACACGCTCCAAGAACCGTTCCATCATATAGTTCCGCATGAGAAGCTGTGCGTCTGCCGCATTTTTTCTGGAGAGGTTATTGATCAGATCCTTGAGCTGTCGGGCTGTTTTTATCATAGTAGTACCTCCAGGTAATTTCGCAGAACGGTTTCGATGTGCAGCGCCTGTGCGTAACGCATCAATCGACGCAGATCCTTGTGTTTTCGGGCTGTATATTGTCTGAGTGCATCTCGGATCGTCTGCATCTCCATCCGATTTCGGCTGCGGATCACATCACAAATCGTGCGCTCCGGATCGTAGACAGCAACGGTGTTCCCAAACGGCGTTTCTGCCTGCGAGAGGCCAAGATCATAAAACTCTTTTTTGATGGTGTACACGGTGATGCCATCTCCATGCAGCCGATGCGGGTTATAGCCCGTTTTCACAGTGACGGTATAGGCAAGAGGCTCCCTGTCTGTCAGACCATGTAGAAATAACGCTGTGTCATGGGAAAAGATCACCTGCGGACAGCGCAGCTGCAGCAGCCGCATCCCGTCTTTCCATGCATCCGGCGACAAATAGATCCCGTTCCCGACTCGCTCCATGCCACGCAGACGCACATACTGAGCAAATGTGGTTCGGGAAATATGAGCCGAAGCTGCATCCGATGTCCGCAGGAGTCCGTTTTCATGTTGCACCAGGGCATCTAAGATTTGATAAGCATTCATAGCATCACCTCGATCTGTGCTAATATGATAACCCATATTAGCACAGATGTAAAGTGGAATCCAATCCATATTTAAAAAGACTCTTTCCTGCCACCTATGCTGAGTGAGCCGGAGAAAGGGAGCGTTCAGGGCGGGAGAGAGCCGCATGACCGCCATGCTATCGGTCAAAAAAACTTGCTATGATATGAGAAAATCGATATAATAAGAACAGAAACTATCCGCATAATTGGAAGGGGGCATTTGAGCCGGGATTTTGGATGCTCAGGGATCGGGCATCTCCCGACGCACTAACAACAGAGACAACAGATAAGACTAAGCACTTATAGAAGGGCCTTGCGCTGTCTGCCAAAGTTTCTTGCTAAAATAGGATAATCTCGGTATAATAGAAGAAAACCAGCACGAGAGCATTGCGAGGAATTATCTATGAATCATACACCATATGATCCGGAAACCGGAAAACCGTTGGATCGGTCATATCTGGAATGCGGCTTGCCTGATGATTTGCAGGCATCTATTCGGGAGATGCAAAAATCCTGGACTATTATTGACAACGGAGAGAAAGATCTCCATTGGGATCTCTATTGGTGTGATTTGAATGCACTCATCAACTCTTATGAAGTGGACCAAGTCATATCCTCAGAGCAAGCGTGGTATTTGCGCGAAAAGTATCTTCGTATGGAAAGGGAGTGACGCTGATTGATTGATTTTACAGCCTTACCTACCCGCAATAAGTTTTATGCAGGAGCGAATGGCGCAAAGATCGCTGTCATTTACGACGGTGAACAGTATATGCTGAAATTCCCGGCACCCGCTCCTAAAAATAAAGAGTTGAGTTATGCCAATAGCTGCATTTCAGAATACATTGGCTGCCATATTTTCAACAGCGTTGGTATTGCCGCACAGGAAACACTTCTGGGAATCTACAGAAAAAACGGTGCGGAAAAAATTGTTGTTGCCTGCAAGGATTTCACTTCACCAGGAATCGTGCTGCAGGACTTCGCATCTCTGAAAAATACAGTGATCAATTCCGGACACAGCGGCTATGGTACAGAGCTGTCTGATATCACACAAGCTATGGA
>DXUR01000721.1 GCA_019417795.1 Clostridiales bacterium
GCCCAACGTGCAGCAGCAGCCAGCGCTCAAAGCCCGCAACTGCTGCTGTCCATCCACGGCAACTCCGCGGCCAATGGCTCTACGGCAGCCGGTTTTGAATGCTATCCGGCAGTGCCCGGGCGTACATGGCATCAGGAAAGTTTTTATTTTGCAAAACTGCTGGCCGGTGGAATGCAGAGCATCGGCGCAAGGCTGCGCGGGCGAGGGGGAGTACGCTACATTTATTATCTGGAAAACGACCAGAAGCAGCTGGTGGAGAATACCTACACGCAGGTTCGGCCTGAGCGCAGCTTTACGCTGCTGGAGGATGTGGATTGTCCGGCAGTGTTGGCAGAGCAGTGTTTTGTGACGAACGATGAGGATGTGGAGCATTTTGGCAGTGAACAGGGCTGCAAGACAGTGGCACGCATTTATTACGAAGCCATCTGTGCATACTTCGGCACAGAACCGCTGCCGGTGAAATGAACATCGCACCACCAAAGGAAAAGAAACGATACTGCAGGCATAAGTTGAACGCTTGAACATGCTGGTAATACGTCCAGCGGCGCAGAAGCGGGCATGTGTAAACTGAATAGCATCCACAGAAGCTGCCGAAAATCTGACAGAAAGAGAGAAGGGCAGCTTCTCTTTTTAATTATATCCGTTTCGTATAATGCACGTTATGCGAAACTTAGGGAAGTGAAAAATGCCCATTTCCCGGATTTTTGGCGTTCCAGCCTCAGCTGGCTCATTTTCGGGCTTAGTTCAGCCGTTCTGCACATTCTGCAATTTTTATCATATTTTATGATTTTATTTGTCTCATGCTTACAGATGCTTCCTGTGTTATGCGCTGCTGCATCGGTTCATTTGTAATTCATTTTATTCCGATAAGCATCCTCTGCGCTTGATTTATAACATTTCATGTTGTGGCTTGTTGTGGCTGTGGTTGTTCATTTGTTTTTGTGTAGACATTACGTTGCGCGTTTCTATGGATGCTCCTGTATGTATTGCTACTGACTGCTTATAATGTAAATTATAAAGACCCATGACGTTATCCGGTCAAGCCGAATCGCGCCATAGGTCTTTGAATCGTCTCAGACGTTTTGTGCAGGTTTAAGTATCGCGCGATGAATCGTCTATTTCATCGTTGGACATTGCCGAGATATCTGCCCGGAAGCCATCCTGTGCAGCGCCCTCAAAGGCCGCCATAGGGCCGGACGGCTCAGAAGCGTCCTCTCCCGCCGGGTCATTTTCAGTAGATGTCTCCCCTACTGCATATGTTGTATCCAAACTTGCTTTTGCAGCTTTGATGGGAAGCACCTTGCCCAGCGGGTTTTCCTCAATGGCAGAGCGCACCTGAAATTCTTGCAGATGCGTATAAATTTGTGTTGTTCCCACACTGCTGTGCCCCAGCAGCTGCTTAAGGGTCAGAATATCCACATTGCCGGTCTGATACATCAGCGTTGCGGCGGTGTGCCGCAGCTTATGGGTGGAAAAGCCCTTCAGCCCCGCTGCCTTCATTGCACCAGAGATCAACTGTTCTACTCTGCGGTTCGAAATACGTTCCTTGCGCATACGGGTAATAAACACCGCTTTTTCCTTGGGTGAAAGCCCCTCCATGGTGTTGCGCTTGCGCAGATATAGTTGCAGTGCCTCCACGCAGGCATCATTCAGATAGACCATCCGCTCTTTATGGCCTTTGCCGAACAGGCGGATCTGACGCTGCTCTAAATCGATGTCTCCAAGGTCCATGCCTACCAGCTCTGCAAGACGCATACCGCAGTTGAGGAACAGCACCACCATGCAATAATCCCGCTCCGGGAAATCACTCTGGGTCTGGGTGCTCTCCAAAAGCGAAATGGATTGCTCTGCCGTCAGGTACTTGGGCAAGACCTTATCCTGTTTGGGCGGGCGGATGGCCGCCGTAGGGTCCTCGGATAAGCGGTTGACCTGATTGACCAGATAATCATAAAAACCGTGCAGACTGGCCAGCCGCCGGGCGGTAGAGGATTTTTTGTTGCCGCACTCCCGGTTCAGAAAATACAGATATTCGTAGATATCCTCTTTTGTTATGCTGCCCCAGAAGGCCGTATCCAGCCCCTTGGGGTCGATCTCCTTAAATTCTGCATCCGTGGCCACAAGTCCGCGGCGGCGCTTCATAAAGCGGCTGAAGGAGCGCAGGTCGCAGTAATAACTGAAAGCTGTATTGGCGCTTTTACCGGCGATCACCTCAAGGTACCGCACATATTCTACAATATCCGGCGCAGCATCCTCAAAGGGTGCGTGCTTGCCGGGGTTTCTTTCGTCCAGATAAATCGACATAGGTTCCTCGTTTCATCACAGGCGGTCATTTTT
>DXUR01000722.1 GCA_019417795.1 Clostridiales bacterium
GCGGAATGCGCTTCACTACAAAAAGCCCGCGTTCTGGGTGGTCGCGGCGTCGGTCGCTGTGTGCATCGTTGTAGCGGTGTGCTTTCTGACGAATCCGCCGCGTGCGCTCAGCAAGGTCTGCGGTGATTTCTGGGGCACGGAAGCCGTCTGCACCTATACGGAGGAACAGCCTGACGCGGATGCGCGCTACACGACCGTCAACGGGACGGTGCGCCTCTCCGAGCACCTTGCGCTCGTTCGCATCGGCGCGGCACGCCCAGAGAAAAAATCCGCCGTCAACCCCAAGTGGTCCTCGCTCTACCTTGCGCTGCCCAGCGCGGACGGAGCACCCGCCGAGCGTCTGACCATCGACTTCATTCGGGAGTATGACGCGCCGGGCGGCACGGAGGCTGTCTACACGCTGAACATCGGCACCCGGGATGACTCCAAGTCCTATAAAGTCCTCTCCGGTCAGGACGAGATCGAGGAATTTCTCGCGTATCTGCGCGGCGATGCGGCAGAGGATGCCGACCACGTCTATGCTGAAAGTTTCCGTCCCGAAAACGGAAGCAGTGACTCTGCTGTACCTCCGACTGATCCTGAAGAGGGCTGGATCATGTCGCTTGTGTTTATTGATAGCGGCAATATCAATAATAAGACTGGACTGGATACATCTAAAAAGTTGAATAAGGGCAACGGGAAATACGTTAGTTTGTATATTGAAAACGAAGGGAGTAATCCCGTTGTAGCAACCATCGATGGTCAGAGCGAGAGAATCTTCAAGAAGGGTGAAAGCGGCCATATTTATGCAGAAGTGACTCTGGGACTGTTTGGTGCGGACAAATCATATAATTTTATGGCAAGGTCACAGAGCTCTACCGCAGCTCGTCGACAATAGAATGAGCTGAGATCTCCAATACTTTATTTGAGGCGGCCAAGCGATCCACTTTGCCGTCTCTGCTTTGCTATGCTCTTTTTCTGCCGATAACTTTTCTTTGAATTAGGACTTGACTTTTTAGCAGGTTTACAGCGGTGCTAAAAACGAACCGCGGAAAAGGTATCTATATTGTTTTCGGCAGCGCAAAATATCCGCATTTGCGTCTAAAATTCTCCTTACTTGGAAAGCACTTTTTTGAGCAGTCAAAAACAGCAAATCATCCGACCGACCGCGGAGCGACCACCTCGAAAAGTACGCTGCTAGTGTAATATGATAGTAGTCTCTCAGAGACGATGCCGACAGGTCTTGGATTGTGCTGTTTTCCGGGATAGAGGATTTCGTGACATATTCCGTGGCTCCTGTATTCCAAACGGCAACGGTGCCAAAGAAGTGCAGGTATCCGCCACAGCATACCAGACAAAGACAGGCGGCAGCTGCGGCCATCCAGAGATGGAGCACCGGCTTTTTCTTCCTACCGCATTCCTCATTGGCACCGAGAATCAGATCATCGCCAATCTGCCCGATAGTCAGATAGAGTTCTTTTGCGTTCATAGGGCATAAACGAACGCTACAACGAGAGATGGGTAACTGTCTACAATACGGATATTAAAACCCAGCTTAGGCAGCGTTATCCCAATTACTCTCTCATTGTAGCTTCGGAACGAGAAGGAATAAAGCGTAACTAGTTGCTATGCTGTTATCCCCAAAGTTATAGTAGCAGGGTCAGATCAAGGAATTGGTCCGCGGCAGTGTGGAGGAAACCCTGAACGAGTTGCTGGAAAAAGAGGCGGAGTCGTTGACGCAAGCCGCCCGCTATGAGCGCAGCGAGGCCCGTCAGGGCTACCGCAGCGGCCACTATGACCGCAACCTTACTACCACTTCCGGTGACGTCACGCTCCACATGCCGCGGCTCAAGGGTGTATCCTTCGAGTCTGCCATCATCGAACGGTATCGCCGCCGGGAGAGCAGCGTGGAGGAGGCCCTCATCGAGATGTATCTGGCAGGCGTTTCCGTGCGCCGTGTGGAGGACATCACCGAGGCACTGTGGGGCAGCAAGGTTTCGCCCGCTACCATCAGCGAGCTGAACAAGAAAGCCTACGTCCACATCGAGGACTGGCGAAACCGCCCGTTGCAGGGCGGACACTATCCATACGTCTACGTGGACGGCATCTACCTGCGCCGCAACTGGGGCGGAGAGTACGAAAATGTTGCTGTTTTGGTGGCAATTGCCGTGAACGAGGATGGCTTTCGCGAGGTTTTGGGCGCCGCAGAGGGCATGAAGGAGGACAAGGCCAGCTGGGTCAGTTTCTTCCAGTGGCTGCGCGGACGCGGCCTGGACGGCGTAAAGCTCATCGTCGGCGACAAGTGCATGGGGATGCTGGAGGCCGTGGGCGAGGTGTTTCCAG
The DNA here is from genome assembly GCA_019417795.1 of Clostridiales bacterium. The sequence goes on from DXUR01000722.1 coordinate 2,323, forward strand.
ACGCCAAAT
>DXUR01000723.1 GCA_019417795.1 Clostridiales bacterium
ACGCTCTGACGCTCCATCAGGCGGCTGTTGCCCACGCCGACGCGCTTGCCGTCCACCTCCGCCATGATGCCGTGTCCGGCAATCTCCTCCACGTTGGAGACCCGGCTGCGGTCCATTCCGCTTTTGCAGGCCTCCCGCAGAGAGACGGCAATGGGGTGCGTGGAATACTGCTCCGCCAGAGCCGCGTATTCCAGCACCTGATCCGCTTCAAAGCCCACCTCCGGATGGACGGCGGATACGGCAAAGGTGCCTTTTGTCAGGGTGCCTGTCTTGTCAAACACCACGGTGTCCGCCTTGGCCAGCGCTTCCAGATAGTTGCCGCCCTTAACCAGAATACCGCACTTGGAGGCGCCGCCGATGCCGCCGAAAAAGCTCAGCGGTACGGAGATCACCAGCGCGCAGGGGCAGGAGATGACCAGGAAGGTCAACGCCCGGTGGAGCCAATCCGTCCAGACGGTGCCCGCCAGAAATCCGGGAAGGGTGGGCAGCATCGCCAGTAGGACCGTAGGGATCAGGAACAGAGCCAGCGCCGCATATACCACACAGGGGGTATAGTATTTGGCAAACCGGGTGATGAACTGCTCGCTGACGGCTTTCTTTTCGCTGGAATTCTCCACCAGCTCCAGAATTTTGGAAACCGTGGATTCCTCACAGGGCTTTGTCACCGTCACCCGCAGCAACCCCGTCAGGTTCACGCAGCCGCTGATGATGTCATCGCCCACACGGATGCTTCGGGGCAGGGATTCGCCGGTGAGGGCAGCAGTATCCAGTGTGGAACTGCCCTCTAACACCGTACCGTCCAGCGGTACCCGCTCGCCGGGCTTCACCACGATGACGGAGCCGACGGCCACATCCTCCGGATCCACCGTTTCCAAGCCGTTTTCCGTTTCCAGATTGGCGGTGTCCGGACGAATGTCCATCAACGCGGCGATGGAGGTCCGGGACTTGCCCACGGCATAATCCTGAAACAGCTCACCGGTCTGGTAGAACAGCATGACGAACACAGCCTCGTCAAACTCTCCGGTAGCGTAAGCGCCCACGGTGGCAAGGGCCATCAGGAAGTTTTCGTCAAAGACCTGCCCATTGACAATGCCCAGTGCCGCCTTCCGCAGCACATCATAGCCGATGATGAAATACGGCGCCAGACAGCACAGGCCCCGGACCCAGCCGGTAAGGGGCAGCAGCTTGACAAGAACCAGCAGAGCCGCCGCAATCAGAATGCGGTTCCGCATTTTTCTTTGCTTTTTGGAAAGGGTCGTCATCGTATCCTCCTTTTCGGGACCAGGCGAAGCGCCGCCTTACGGCAGTTACGCTCCGAAACGCGCCAGCGGCGGCGGTTCTTACAGGTGCAGTTCGCAGTCCGGCTCAATCTTCTTCGCAGTGGCCACAACCTTTTGCAGGATCTCGTCAAAACGGGCGTCATCGGCGTCCAGCGTCAGCTTCTGGGTCATGAAGCTCACCGTGGCGTTGTTGACGCCGTCGATCTTCTTAATGGCATCCTCCACCTTGGCGGCACAGTTGGCGCAGTCGATTTCGAACTTGTAATGCTTCTTCATAATAGCTTCCTCCTGATTTTATATTTATGAGAACTGAATTGGAAATCAAAAATTACTCCAGAATATGCTCTAATCCCTGATCGATGATGGTTTTCACATGATCGTCCGCCAGAGAATAAAACACCGTTTTGCCATCCCGCCGGGATTTTACCAGCCGGGCGTTTTTCAGTGCCTTGAGCTGATGGGAAATAGCGGATTGGGTCATCCCCAGCAGCGCCGCGATGTCGCACACGCACATCTCTGCCTCAAAGAGCACATACAGGATACGGATGCGGGTGGAATCACCGAAGATCCGGAACAGTTCTGTCAGGTCATACAGGGTATCTTCCCCTGGCATCTCCTTTTGTACTCTCTCTACGATCTCATCGTGGGCATGCATGAATTCACAGCACTCCACGTTGTAGCGGTCCTCCATGATTGGCCTCCTTTCGCATGAATGTCTGCTCATATGTTCATGATAACACGTATTAGCCGTTTGTCAACCCCGAATTCAAAAAAAGAGTAGAAATCAGAGAAAATATGTGATACACTCAAAAAGTAGTACAATAGAAAGGTATACGAAAACAAAATGGACGAAATTACAATTGAAATGTTTAAGGACAAAGAGCGCAAAAATCTCTTTGCCACTTACAACCATATTGAGATGGTCATGGTAGAGGAAGACCACGCCGTATTCCGGCTGAATATCCAGCCGGAGAGCAAGAACTCCTATGGCATGGTCCACGGCGGCGCTATCTACGCCATGGCAGACAACGCCACCGGCTTTGCCGCCCA
>DXUR01000724.1 GCA_019417795.1 Clostridiales bacterium
TTTCCACGCTCTGCTCCGTCACGTTCACGCCGTTGTCATCCATACGGGTGGACACCGGCTTCTCCTTCACGGTAAATTCCGCGGACCGGATCGCCGCGCGGGTCTCTTTCCGGGGACGGTCCTTTTCCTGCGCCCGCTGGAGCTTTTCCCGCAGGGTCTCCTCAAAGGTGACCACCTTGGGCTTATAGTTGGGGGTCTCCGCGTTGCTGATATTGTCCAGAATGGCCGCCTGCTTTGCCCACAGGTAGTCCATGGATTTTTCCATCATCAGGAACGAATTACTTGATAAAAGCTCCATCCGTTTCCCCTCCATTTTTGGTGCCTTTGCCGACATTTTGTGAGAAATTTCTGCAGAAATCTCCATAGTTCGCCAAAGTACCCTATATTATACAAGGTGATCATATAGATTTCAAGTAGGAAATTCCCTCAAATTTTGCGTTTCCATCCTCCTGTGCCTGAAAGCATTGTCAAAAAATTATCATTTTTGAAAAAAACGCCTTTCACCAGCGTTTTACTTCTCCGTCGTGTTTCCAGAAAAAAAGAAAGAGCCTTTTGGCTCTTTCTTTTAGGCATAGGTATCGATGAACTGCCCCTTCTGGACCACCGGCGGCGTAGCCGGCAGCATATTGAGCATCTCCTGAGCGGCAAGCTCCTGGGTATCCATGACCTTTTTGGTCACCGCAATCGAATAATCCGCGGCAAGCTGCGCGGACTTCATATCCATCGCGGCACCGGCGATCGCTTCCATCATATCGGTCTCTCCTTTTCAGTCTCACCGTTTGGTTTCATAAAAAGCGCTCCGTGCTCCGTCACACCGTCCAGCAGATCCAGCAGCGCTTTGGGATCGGACTCCTCCTTGGCGGAGTCCTGATTGGCCGCCGTGGCGGCTACCAGTTCGCTTCTCAGGACGGACACCTCCGGCGGGGCCGAGATGGCCAGCCGCACGCGCTCACCGTCCACCGACACCACCGTGATAGAAATGTCCTCCCCGATGAGCAGCGACTCTCCGCGCTTACGTTGCAGGATCAGCATTCCTTCGCCCCCTCGCGCTTAAACTCTGAGAGCGGGTGGCGCATCCCGTAACGGTCCGTTTCCAGAATGACCTGCCGGGCCTCATTGGTCCGGGGGTCCACCACCACAGGGCACTTGAGATTGACCGTGCTGGCGGAGACGGGGTTCTTCACCGCGCAGAGTACATAAAAGCACAGCGTTGTGATGTCCTTCGCGCCGAATTGCTCCAGCTCTGCCGGGGTCAGCTCGGGGCAGTACTCTCCATCCAGAGAGAAGGGGTCCAGCAGCACAAAAGCCAGCGGGCCGGTGGCGGTGCTTTGCAGGCAGAGCATGGTCCCGCCGCTCCCCTCAAAGGGAAGAAGCAGGAAGCTCCGCTCCTCCTCAAAGCCAAACAGCCCGTTGGGGAAAGTCAGCGCTTGGGACGGCTCATAGTCGATCTCACCGAAGTATTTGGTCTGAAGCTTCATATTGCTCCTTCTCTCAATCAGGCGTGTACATCCACCGGCTCATAATCCGGATCGGAGGACGGGGGAACATAGATCGGTCCGCCGATGTATTTGATGATCACGTCGGGACGCTGCTTCACGGAGATCTCAATGTCGCCGGGGACGAACTCGAAGTTCCCCTTGGACTGTCTCCAGTCAAAATTCAGCTTATCCATCTCAAAGCGAATGTTCATCTCGCCGGGATCGCAGGTGATCTCCGGGCCGACGGTGGGCAGAAACTGAATTCCCACGTTGGTCTTCAGATCCTTGTTCATCGCGTCCTGGGCGAACTGCGTCACCAGCTCCTCGCCCACCTGGGCCTTCAGCAGAAGCTGGCCCTGCTGGGCGTAGGTAGCCGTGGCCTGATAGGCCGCCTCCTCTCCCCGCTGGGCGTTTTGCTTGGTGGCCCGCATGGGTGAGGGTACGATGGAATTGCGAGCCTCAAAGGTATCGATGTTCAAGCGAATGGGTCTGCTCTTGATGCTCAGCCCGCCCTTGGCGCGGGAAATTTCCAGATCCGCCGTGGCCCGGGTATATTCCAGCCGAGCGTGAGAGACCTTCATTTCGATCTCGATCGGCACGCTCTGTATTTCAATCAGTGGCATCATGGCCGTCACGCATCTCCTTCCGATCGTCAAAATTTTTTATCCATCCCTCCGGCGTTCCGCCGGGAAAAGAAATCGAATGTAGAAAAATCAGGTGTTGATATAATCCATCAGGCTCTGAGAGAGGATGCTGTTGCCCACCTTGATGGACACGTTGTAGCAGTACTGTGCCCAGGAGAAGGAGGTGATGGCGTCCGCCAGGTCCACTTGCTCGATACCCAGGATCTGC
>DXUR01000725.1 GCA_019417795.1 Clostridiales bacterium
GTGTCCCTGTCCGTGTTCCAGTCCATCCCTCTGGACGGCATCATCATCGTGGCCTCTCCCCAGGATCTGGTTGGCATGGTGGTGGAAAAGGCTGTCAAGATGGCGGAAATGATGAATGTCCCCATCGTGGGTCTGGTGGAAAACATGAGCTATGTGGCCTGCCCGGACTGCGGCAAGAAGATCTACCTCTTCGGTGAGGGCAAAACGGCTCAGGCCGCTGCCGCGCACAACCTGCCTCTTCTGGCGGAAATGCCCATCGATCCCGCTCTGGCATCCCTGACGGACGCCGGCAGTATCGAGGATTTCCAGGGCGATTGGCTCAAGACCGTCGCTGACCATCTGGCTGAAAAATAAGGGAAGCCGCGCCGTGTTTTTCCACGGTGCGGCTTTTCACGGCTTTTTGTCCGTTTGCGGCACGCATTTTCACAAAGTCGCCAACTTCCCGGCAATAGTTTTTGTGGGGAAAAACAGTTGCAAAAGCAGTAGAAATCCGGGATAATAAAGGCAGTCTCTACTTAAAAAAACGATTATATAAATAGAAAGCACAAAGGGGGAGCACCAAATGCAGGAGCTGAAGGAGCGGATCGTAAAAGAGGGCAAGGTTCTGCCCGGCAATATCATCAAGGTGGACGGTTTCCTGAACCACCGCATCGACACCGGACTGCTGACCCGGATCGCTGAGGAATTCGGCAAGTATTTTAATATGGACGAGGTCACCATGGTCCTCACGGCAGAAGCCAGCGGCATCGCTCTGGCCACCGCTGTGGCCACCTATTTCCATAAACCCATGATCTTCGCTAAGAAGGCCAAGAGCGACAACATCGAGGGCGGCCTCTACCAGAGCGACATCTACTCTTATACCTACAAGAAGAAGGTCACCCTGCTGGTAAGCAAGGAGTGGCTCTCCTCTGACGATAAGGTCCTCATCATTGATGACTTCATGGCTAACGGTGAAGCTATGCGCGGCCTGTGTGACATCGTGACCGCCGCCGGCGCCACCCTGATGGGTATCGGCTGCGCCGTGGAAAAGGGCTTTCAGGGCGGCGGTGACCGTCTGCGCGCTGCCGGCGTCAACCTGAAGTCTCTGGCCATTATTGAATCCGCCGAGCCCGGCAACATTGTGTTCCGGGACGACGACTGATCGTCCTCACCATTCCGCGGGAGGCGGCGCATCATGACGCTGCCTCCCCTTTTTCAACAGGATCTATTCAACTCAAAATACAAGGAGGAACCTACCATGTCAAGCAATGTTCGTCCCGCAACCATGGAGCGCATCACCACCCCCGCTCTGGCAGAGAGCTTTATCGACCAGCAGCTCGCAGAACTGCGTCAGCAGATCGGTGATAAGAAAGTCCTGCTGGCCCTCTCCGGCGGTGTGGACAGCTCCGTAGTCGCCGCTCTGCTCATCAAAGCCATCGGCAAGCAGCTCATCTGCGTTCACGTGAACCACGGTCTGCTCCGCAAGGGCGAGCCCGAGCAGGTCATCGAGGTGTTCCAGAACCAGATGGACGCCAACCTCATCTATGTGGACGCTGTGGATCGCTTTCTGGACAAGTTGGCCGGCATTTCCGACCCGGAGCAGAAGCGCAAGATCATCGGCAAGGAGTTCATCGACGTTTTCGCTGAGGAAGCTCAGAAGCTGGAGGGCATCTCCTTCCTGGCTCAGGGCACCATTTACCCCGACATTCTGGAATCCGACGGCATCAAGTCCCACCACAACGTAGGCGGCCTGCCCGAGGATCTGCAGTTTGAGCTGGTGGAGCCGGTGAAGCTGCTCTACAAGGACGAGGTCCGCGTGGTAGGCAAGGCGCTGGGTCTGCCCGACAACATGGTCTACCGTCAGCCCTTCCCCGGCCCCGGTCTGGGCGTCCGCTGCATCGGCGCCATCACCCGTGACCGTCTGGAGGCCGTTCGGGAATCCGACGCCATCCTCCGTGAGGAATTCGCCAAGAACGGCCTGGAGGGCAAGGTCTGGCAGTACTTCACCGTAGTGCCCGACATCAAGTCCACCGGCATCATCGACGGCAAGCGTTCCTTCGACTGGCCGGTTATCATCCGGGCCGTCAACACCGTGGATGCCGTCACCGCCGAGGTGGCCCAGCTGGACTTTGGCATGATGCAGCACATCGTGGACCGCATCACTCACGAGGTCTCCGGCGTCAACCGTGTTCTGTGGGATCTGACTCCCAAGCCCACCGGCACCATCGAATGGGAATGAGTTTTTGAAACTTTGAACCCGTTGCGGCACAACGGATAGACGGTTTTGTGCCTCTCTTTTGATAACGATTTGATAACGCTCCCCATAGGCCGTATCATTCTGTATC
>DXUR01000726.1 GCA_019417795.1 Clostridiales bacterium
TGCATTATGAGAAGTTCGCTGACGGCAGCGTGAAATGTATCGAGGATGAGATACCATTTGATATTCCGAATGGGTGGATTTGGTGTAGATTATCTCAAATAATAACACTTTTCTCCGGACAGGATTTGGATCCTTCCAGATATAACAACGAAGGAAACGGCATCCCATATATTACTGGTGCAAGTAACCTTGAAGACGGGAAAGTCGCCATTAACCGATGGACTGATTCTCCTACCACACACGCAACAGATGGCGATTTACTGATTACATGCAAAGGTTCAGGAGTCGGTAAAATGGCCTGGTGTGACATTTGTGATGCGCATATTGCACGTCAAATCATGGCGTTAAGATGTGTTGACGGATTACTTAGCGGCTTTCTTGAAATTGTTATTTCTGCCATGCTCTCGAATATTAGGTCAAAAGCGAATGGCTTAATTCCGGGGTTAAGCAGAGAAATAATCCTTGAAATGATGTTTCCTTTGCCATCTTTAGAAGAGCAAAAAAGGATTTGCAGCAAAAGCAGGGAGATACTATCCTATATTGATGGTTTAAATAGTCAAAAAAGCGAGTTGGTTGGGTCTGTTGGCATTCTCAAATCCAAAATCCTCGATCTCGCCATTCGTGGCCAGCTTGTGCCGCAAGACCCGAATGACGAGCCCGCGTCTGTCCTGCTGGAACGCATCAGGGCAGAGAAAGAAGAACTCATCAAGCAGGGCAAGCTCAAGCGGGATAAGAAAGAATCCGTCATCTTCCGTGGTGAGGATAACTCTTATTATCTCAGAACTGAGGAATTAGTGGAGTCGCTGGAGGATTGGGATTTCGAAGAACTCCCCGATAGTTGGAGTGTGTGTTGCCTGGGGGAGTTATGCGACTACGGTAACTGTACCAATATTGATACCGCTGATATTGCTGATTCTGCGTGGATATTGGATCTTGAAGATATCGAAAAAGATTCCGGTGTCGTTCTACAAAAAGTACGCCAAGGTGAACGCAATGCAGGAAGCACAAAGCACCGTTTCCATAAAGGTCAGGTGTTGTACAGCAAGCTTCGTCCTTATCTGAACAAGGTAGTCTTGGCGGATGAGGATGGATATTGCACCTCTGAGATTTTGCCATTAGAGTTTGAGCGGAATATACTTCCGCAGTATGCACGCTACTTTTTGATGTCCCCCGCATTTTTGAGATATGCCAATAAGTGTTCATATGGCGTGAAGATGCCGCGCCTCGGAACAGCAGATGGCAAGAAAGCAATTATTTCTGTTCCTCCGGTTAAGGAGCAGAAGCGGATCATCATGGCAATTGAACTGGCCTTTGCCCAGCTTGCTTCCATCGCAGAAAACTTAGCCTAACCAACAGCCGCCCTCGAAAGAAGGCGGCTGTTTCTTTTACCATGTGACGATTTTATCTACCAGAGCTTGCTGTTCGCTGGCTGTCCTGCGGAGATAGATGCGGGTCGTTTCGATACTCTCATGACCCATCAAATCCGCCAAGAGAGCAATATCATTGTACTTCTCCAGAAAATTCTTGGCGTATCGATGCCGAAAGGAGTGCGGATACACAACCTTCTTATCTAATCCGTATTTGTCCGCATAGTTTTTCAGCTGCTGTGAGATGCCACGGGTGGTAATACGCTCGCCATAACGGTTCAAAAACAAATAGCCGGAGGAACGGTGCGTTTCCTCCAGCCATTCAAGAGTCTCCGTCCTCAACTTTTTGGGTATGTATAACCTGCGCAGTTTGCCTCCCTTGGTGTACAGATCAAAATAGCCGAGTTCCACGTGCTCGATTTTGATTTGAATAAGTTCGCTGACGCGCGCCCCAGTCGCAGCCAGATACCAGACCACGAAGTACCATTCCATATTGCCATCCTTTTTGAGCTGCTTTTTCATGAAATTGTAGTCAGCATTGCTGATCACATTTTCCAGAAAATTCTTTTGCTGCACTTTCACAGCTCTCAGCCGCAAGCGGTCTCTGTGCAGAAAATCCAGATACTTGTTCATCGCCTGGATACGCAAGTTGACGGTCTTGGGCTTGAAGAATTCCATCAGATACCCTTTGTAGGCCAGCAGGTTTTCCTTGTTGACCCCATCGTAGTGGGCATGGTAAAAGTCGACTGTCCAGAGATAGGAATGGATGGTGTTCTCCGAAAGATTGCTCTTTCTCAGGTGCTGCTCAAATGTTTCGGTTGTCCTCATAAAAAGGCACCTCCCAATAATATTTTTGCGAAATTATCGCATCAATATTATAGGGGGAATATGTGACTATCTCTTATTATGAGAAGATCGACACGGAAGTCCGCTGTATTAACAGTGAAATTCCA
>DXUR01000727.1 GCA_019417795.1 Clostridiales bacterium
CACCCAGCACGAAGCCGTGAGGGTTCAGCAGCTTCTTTCGGTTGCAGATCAAAAGGTTTTTACTCACGGCGTTGACCCCGTAATAAATGCCGCCCGCATCCTGGATCTCTTGGACGCGGAACGGCATTAGGACAGCGGTGGACTCGGTGGTGAGGGTACGGGTCGTTTTGATGCGGCGCAGACCATAGGGCAAGGCCGTGTTCAAACCGTCCTCCTGCTGGTATCGGAGGACGGAGAACTGACAAGCCTGCTCCAGCCCAATCGCTTGCAGCGTTTCCGTGTCAGCGTCCAGCTGCTCCAGCGTGTCGGCCATGTGGACGATGGTGACATTGGCAAAAATCATCCGTTGGTCGCGGGTACTCAGGTCATCCAGAAACTCCTTCGTCTCCGCACGCAACTGCTCCAGCTCATAAGGGATGCTGGCGGTAAAATTATTGCGGCTGTTCTGGCGCTGCTGCCACCGGGCAATATCCGCTTCAATGCCGAGGATACGGCTCTGTACCTCCCGGATGGCCTCATCGGTGGGGATGGGGAGAATATCAATGGACAGCATCAGGTTTCGCGGAAAATCAGATAGCTTAGAGATCATTTCGTCCTTAATATAGCTGGCATAGTCCCGCAAAAACAGGACGCGCCCCACCTTGCCGCCCATCTCAAAGTGATCCGCCTTGAAGCATAGACCATCCGGGCAAATATAGTCCCGGAAGTCATGGCCTTTCTTCATGGCATCGCTGAGATCAAAGCGGAAATGCTCTTCCTCACCGGGGCGGAAGAAATCATGGAAGATACGCAGCCGATCCTGGTTGTCCAGCGCCTTTGCGCCGCTCTCCAGCCGTCCGAAGTTTTTGCTGAGATCGGCGTCTACCCGGTGAAAAAAGGTGCGGGCCTCATCCATGTTCTTCCGAGCCACCGAAACCGTGATGTACTTGTCTTGAATCAGATCGTTGCTCTCTGCGGCCTTGTCGGTCAGGACGCGGTTGTACTCCCTGCGGTAACTGTCCAGACTGTCCTCTCGCTCCCGCATCAGGACACTGCGCTGGAAGTCCGCGCCGTTGAGACGCCGGTTGTTGATGGTGATTTTGGTAGTGGCATCCGTTGGCAGGCTATTCAGTGCGCCGCAATAGGCCGTAAACATATCTCTCTGATCCTCATGGGAGGCCAGTGCATAGTTGATGTCTGCGAAGCGCCATGTGCGGCTGAACTTGCCGCCGGTTTGCCAGATGCCGTCCCGATAGATCTTTTGGATGGGGATGGATTGCTGGACGCTGCGAGGGATTCGGAACCGCTCGCGCTCACTTCTGTCTGCGGCAATCAGCGTTTTAATCATAGATGTTTTTCTCCTTCTCGTTCAGAATTTTGCAGTACAGATTTTCGGAACGGAACACGCGCGGCCCTGCACATAAAATCTGTGATTTGATAACAGCCCACACAAACCGCTCAAAGGTCAAGCCGTTATAGCGGAAGAAGCCAGCTGCGGCCAGCGGCGCGGCGGCCACGATGCACACCCAGCTGGCGGTTTCTTTGCCAATAGCTCCCTTCGTCAGAAAGTAGGTGCCGATAGCAACGCTTACGGCCAGCACCGCACAAATAAATTGGCGAGTAGACAAGCCGAAGAAAATCGTCTCGCTGTGCTGCCGGACTTCTTTGGGTATCTTAATTTCCATGTTCATCACTCCTCCGTAATGTTTTTTGATAAGTCAATATCGCTCTCCACTTCGTTTCCCCACACATCCCAACCCTCTGTATAGCTGCGGGCAAATAATTCAATCCGCGGCACATCACCCATCAGGTCTACAATTTTTTCTCGCACTTCATCGGGCTTTTTGCTGTGTTCTTGAATCGGAGAAATGATGAACTGGTGAATATTAGCTGCCCTGCGTTTTGGGTGCCCTTTTGTTGCCAATAAGCAAACTTCCGCATTTCCCCTTGTCCAGAAGCCAAGGCCATAAAACCAGCTATCAGACTTTTTGTTCTTTTTCAGCCAGAGGAACGCAATAGTTTTGTAAGTAAAACCCCACGCACGAATCAATTTAAGTGCAGTAGGAAGCTGCGGGAATGTGGCCCACAGAAATAGTGTGCTGTCCTCTGCGGCTATATTCGCAACTGGCAGTACGCACAAATCAGCAATACTCATCGTTGGGTAATGCTTTTCCGCTGCACCTTGCATACTTTTTTGCTCATATCGCCATGGAGGATCGGCATAAATGATTTGATACCGCTTCATGTCTTATATTTGGCTGCTCCTTTCTGCTGTCGAAATGTGTCTCAAATTGAGCCGCATTTCTTCTGAATTGATTTATTTTTCGA
>DXUR01000728.1 GCA_019417795.1 Clostridiales bacterium
GGATATGACAACGCCAGCAAATTTTCGGAGAGCTTTAAAAAGCGGTACGGGAAGACACCGTCCCGCTATCGCGCTGATAAAACGAATGCAGTAAAACGGAGCATAGAAACCAAAACGGAGTAGTTTGAAAACGCGAATCATGTTAGAATACGCGGTGGTTAGAGGACACTAACTAAGAAGTTTCAGGAGGTACTGTATGAAAAAGAAATTTGCTGCTTTTGTGCTTTGCGTGATCTGCCTGCTGTCGGCTGCCGGCTGCGGCCAGACGAAAACAGATGAACAGACGCCGCCGGCGGCTGACCAGAGCACGACGACCGACGATTATCTGACCGGCATCGGCGGCACTTATGTGGAGCTGTTTCCGGAGCTGTCAAAGTCCGAGTATCGGAATATCTGGATCGATGCCACCGCGCCGCTGGTAGGCGCGGAGAACGCGGAGGCCACCACGGATCTGCTGCTGGGGATGTGCATGGCGGAGCCTTACGGTCCGGAAGCTGCGGAAAAATACGAGGCAGATCCGGACAGCATGGCGTTCAACTGCTATTTTCTTGGCGGCATCGACAAGTTCGTGATGGACGGTCACACGATCACCGGCCTGGACGCGCAGGGACAGGAGGTTTTCTCCCACACCTATAAGCTGCTGGATGAGAAAAACGAAAACGGCTTCATCTTCTATCAGAGCGAGGATGAAAACTCCGGTGAGTTTACCTATTTTGCCTTCTCACCCGACACCATGGAGACCACCTATCATCTGGAGTTCCGCTATGCAGAGGATCTGGATGATCTTCAAAGCTGGTTCGAGGGTAATTATGCCTATTGGAATGCCGCCGCGATTGCGGAGAACTATGATCAGGCGACCATGGAAAATGTCATTGAGCTGTTCGCCACAGAAAATCTGTCGAATGCAGAATAATTGCTCTTTGCGCACCCGTTTGGATCAAGCGGGTGCGCATACCGTTTTTCAAATGAGGATGTGATTTAATTGAAAAAACAGTCTGATCTTTCCCGGCTGATGGGTTACGCCGGGAACTACCGATATTTCACCTACGCTTCGTGGGTGCTGTCTGCGGCCAGTGCGCTGGTGGCGCTGGTGCCTTTTGTGTACATCTGGAAGATCCTGCGGGATGTGCTGAACGCCGCGCCGGACTATGCGCAGGCGGTGAACATCCCCCATTACGGCTGGATGGCAGTGCTGTTTGCGGTGCTGGCTTACCTCATTTACATTGCGGCACTGATGTGCTCCCATCTGTCGGCGTTCCGGGTGGCGACCAATCTGCGGCTGGCAGTGTCGGAGCATCTGGCAGTGCTGCCGCTGGGCTTTGCCGAGACCTTCGGCAGCGGTAAGCTGCGCAAGATCATCCACGAGAGCACCGGAGCCGCCGAGACATATCTTGCCCACCAGCTGCCCGACCAGTACAATGCCATCGCCACCCCGGTGGGGCTGCTGGTGCTGCTGTTGGCGTTCGACTGGAGGTTGGGGCTGCTGAGCCTTGCGCCGGTGGTGCTGGCTTTCCTCATTATGGCGACCATGACCGGCAAGCGGATGGTCGAAAAAATGCGGCAGTACGGCAACGCCTTGGAGGCCATGTCCAACGAGGCAGTGGAATACGTCCGGGGCATTCCGGTGGTCAAGACCTTCGGGCAGAGTGTGTTTTCCTTCAAAAAATTCAAGACCACCATTGATGAGTACGAAAAGTGGGTCATCTCCTACACCAAAGACCTGCGCCTGCCCATGATGTTCTACACCGCCGCCGTCAACGGCGTGTTCGCCTTTCTGATTGCAGGCGGGCTGCTGTTCACGATACACGGCGTGACCCCGGAATTTCTGCTGAACCTGCTGTTCTATATCATCATCACGCCGGTGATCTCCCTGACCTTGACCCGCATAATGTACATGAGCGAGAACAAGATGGTGGTAGCGGATGCGCTGGCACGCATCGACTCGGTGCTGGAGGCAGCACCCATGCAGGTTCAGGCTGTTCCGCAGCACCCGCAGGATGCTTCTATCGCGCTGCAGAACGTGCATTTCAGCTATGACGGAAAAAACGAGGTTATTAAGGGCGTTTCGCTGGAGATTCAGCCGGGACAGACTGTGGCTTTTGTAGGTCCCTCCGGCGGCGGAAAATCTACGCTGGCAAACCTTGTCTGCCGGTTCTTTGATGTGCAGAGCGGCAGCGTCCGGGTGGGCGGAGCGGATGTGCGGGATATCCCCAAGGAAGAGCTGATGGATACCATCTCCTTTGTGTTCCAGAACAGCCGCCTGCTCAAGGGCAGCATTCTGGATAATGTCCGTCT
>DXUR01000729.1 GCA_019417795.1 Clostridiales bacterium
TCCATAAAAATCTATGGTTCAAAAGAAGAAATCCGGGCTCAAAAAAGCCCGGAAAAGGTTGGCTTAACAGTGATAAGGAACTAATTTACTTATCAACTGTTAGCTGACGGTTTCCGGGGTGCATACGGACAAATCCCGTCTGATTTCTAACAGGAAGTCAGACGGGATTTTCGCTTTATATTACGAATTATGGAGGACATACCATGAAAACCTTAATATCTTGTGCCTACAATATGGATAATTGCTGTGTGGAAGTGAAATTCAGCGACGGCAGTATGATTGCGATTGACACTATCGTCGTTGAGAACGAGATTGCTGACAATATGTATCAGCGGTCAGAGCTGGATTATTTGATCTACAACGCTCCTTTGGAGTATGCAGACCTTATCTTGAACGGCGATCCCGAAACCTATTTGAAAACTGTAACAGAATACAAGCCTTGGGATAGCTGACAACACGCTGCCCGCAGGAGAAAATCCTGCGGGCGTTTTTCTGTTTATATTATTTCCCTCCGTTGGATCTCAATTTAGGAAAGAAGATGACAATCTTGAAGCTCTTTCCCCACTGGGAAGCTGCTTCCAGATGAAGATTTAGATCGTCGGCCATCTTCTTAACCAGGTAAAGTCCCATACCGGTAGCCTTCTTTCTGCTGTCAGTAGAATCCCCGGTAAAGCCCTTTTGAAAAATGTACGGCAGATTATATTTTTTTACGCCAATGCCGTTATCTTCAACAGAAAGGATATCTGCAGTCTCCGAATGTATCACGGAAATTGTAAGCATGGGACTATCGCTGCTATATTTGATGGCATTGCTAACGATTTGTCCCAACATAAACTGAAGTCCTCTACGGTCTGTATAGACTGTTTCAGATTGCAGTTTGTTGAGAATGACAAAATGCTTCTCTTCAAGAAGTGGGGCATAGTCCTCCAGAACTTCACCCAAGCAGTCATTCAAATTGACATCCTCAAATCGGTAATCCTTTGTACTGCTCTTCAACCGGGCATAGTACAGCATCTGCGTGACATCCTCCTGAAGCTGACTGCGGACATAATCCAGCTTTGCTTGCAGGGAAGGAGAGATTTCATCGTTCCGGTTATCCAAGAGCATGGTCAGCAACGATAGGGGCGTTTTCGCTTCATGTGCCCAGCCCTCCACGTATTCTTCATAGTCCCGTAGGGCATCCGCCATATTGTTACTCTCGTTTTTGTATTCCCGTAAAACCGAAGCCAAAAATCGGACAGATTCTCCTTCTTTCTGACTAATGGCACTGAGCAGCCGTTCTTCATTGCAGATGGTAGGATCACTGAGGAAATCTCGGAACAGTTCCATGTGGGTGTTCTCCCTCTTGTTTAGTACAAACAGAACCGCTGAAAACAAAAGGATGCTCGTCAGAACTACTAACCCGATCAAGGTTTGAAATACCTGAATGTCAGAAATCCAAAGAATGACAGCGCAAAAGCAATCCACGCCCAGCAGCAACAGAAGCCAGGGGTAGTACCGTTCTATCATGTGCCAAAGCTGCTTCATAGAGACACCTCCGCTTCCAAACGGTAGCCCATTCCTCGAACTGCAACGATTCGCTGCTTCATTTCAAGGGCGGACATCGTTTTTTTCAGCCGGGTTAGGTTAACCTGCAAGGCATTTTCATCTATGTATTCCGTGGTTCCCCATAGTGCCATGCAAAGCTGCTCCGTCGTGACCAGAGCATCGCCGCCGGACAAAAGAGCGACCAACAGTTTTCCCTGATTTTTTGGAAGCACCACAGAGGTATTATGAATATAAAGCGTGTAGGTCTGCTGGTCTAACAGGAAATCTGGTCCCTCTATGAGATTGGTACGGCCTTCATACCTTTTGAGAATATTGGATACCCTGGCAAGAAGTCGATCTTTTCTGCACGGCTTCGTCAAATATTCATCGGCACCCAACTGGAACGCTTGCAGTTCATCCTTTACCTGATCTCTGGAAGTCAGCACCAGGACGGGGATAGCAGTTTTATTCTTTAGCTCCTGGCAGATTTGAAAGCCACTGATCTCCGGCAAGTTCAGGTCTAAGATCACAAGGTCAGGGCGGAGGGCTGCCAAGAGCCGAGCGGCATCTTCAAACTCGGTAATTGCCTCCACAAGATAGCCGTCCTTTTGGAGCATATCGCAGAGTTCTTCCCGCATATAGACTTCATCTTCCACAACAGCAATTCTTTTCATGACAGCACCTCCTTCCAAATTATTCTTCTCTCTGCGGCTGCATCAGTGTCAGCAAATACCGATCACTGGAGCGCTTGACCACTCTCATAT
>DXUR01000073.1 GCA_019417795.1 Clostridiales bacterium
GTGAGGTATCGCTCATTTTCGTCAGGTCTGCGGTGTTGTAGCCCGCCGTTCGCGGTGTGACCGCCTGAAAGGGCGACGCCAGGACGCGCTGTCCCGCGGGAAGCTCTGCAAAGTCTGTCAGGAAGAAGAACAATGCCGGAAGCGCGATCAGGATGACGGTTGCGCTCAGAATGACCTTGCTCTGCATCCGGTACCGCCGCAGGTGCAGCCGATGGGTGCAGACATCGTCCCATGTCAGAAAACCGATACCGCCCACGACGATCAGCAGCATGATGACGATGTTGACCAGCGGGTCGGCCGTGTATGCCGTCAGGGAAGGATAGAGGGCATCCGCCCGCCCCAGAATATCGAACCCCGCGTTGCAGAAGGCGGAAACGGAGTGGAATACTGCCAACCACACGCCCCGCAGTCCGTAGTCTCGGCAGAATGCCGGCAGCAGCGCAAGAGCCCCGACCAGCTCACAAGGAATGTTCCCATCAGGACAAAACGTGTCAGGCGCACGATGCCGCCCACCGCCGGCGCAGAGATGGCGTCCTGCATGGCACTGCGCTCCTTCAGCGAGATATTCTTGCCGGAGAGCATCAAGAACGTTATAGCCGCCGTGATGACACCTAAGCCGCCGATCTGGATCAGCAGCAGGATGGCGGTCTGTCCGAACGCTGACCAGTAGCTGCCGGTGTCCTGCACCACCAGTCCCGTTACGCAGACGGCGGAGGTGGAGGTAAACAATGCCTCGTGAAACGGCGGCCACACCCGCCCTGCCGTCGAGCCCGGCAGCATCAGCACCAGCGCACCCAGCAGGATCACACCGGCAAAGCCGAGGATCATGATCTGAAAGGACGTCAGATGGTGTTTCAAATGGAAACCGGTTTCTGTCACGGGACTCACCTCCTAAAATCGACTGCGTTCCCAATATAGCACGGTTTTCGCGTTTCGGCTATGTAGATTTTGTTAAGCATATTCTTGATGAGCCTCCGCTGCGTGACCACAACCGGCAGCGCGGCTGACGGGGTCAGCCGCCGACCAGCCTACCATCCGCCCTTTATAAATCAAATATAGCAGTTCGACCTCAGCCGAGGTTCAAAACAGCAGCGCCTGCTTTTTTGCCTTGTAATAAAGCAGCCCGGCTAAATCCGCCAGCCCCCAGCCGATCGGGACAGACCACCAGATACCGGTGACGCCCATGGCGGGGATGGCGGACAACAGATAGGCCAGCGCGACACGTGTGCCTAATGAGATGACCGTCAGGACAACGCTCATGCCCGGCCGCCCCAACGCACGGTACAGGCCGTAGAGCAGGAACAGGCAGCCGATGCCGCAGTAAAACGCGCCCTCAATACGAAGGTACCGCACGCCCTCCAGGATGACCTCGGTTTCTCCGGCATCCACAAAAATCGCCATAAGGGGTCTTGCAAATACGGAGACGAGCGCGGATATGACCACACAGAAGGCCATGGAAATGCACACGGCACTTTTCAGCCCTGTGCGTATCCGTGCACTCTCTTTTGCGCCGTAATTCTGGGCGATAAAAGTGGAAAAGGCGTTGCCGAAGTCCTGCACCGGCATATAGGCAAAGGCGTCGATCTTCACAGCGGCAGCGAAGGCCGCCATCACAACGGGGCCGAAGCTGTTGACCAGTCCCTGCACCATAAGGATACCGAGGTTCATGATCGATTGCTGCACGCAGGTCAGCGTGGAGAAGGAGACGATCTCCTGGATACGTCCGCGCCGCAGACAGCAGAGCTTCCATACCGAGCGCACCTGCGGGAAGCGCATAAACGCATAAGCGGCAATGCCGATCCCCGAAACATACTGGGCGATCACCGTCGCTTCCGCTGTTCCGGCGACGCCTCTATTTAGCCCGATGACAAACCAGAGATCGAGAGCGATATTCAGTACAGCGGAAACAGCCAAAAAGCCCAGCGGGATAACGGAATTGCCGATCGCCCGCAAAAAAGAGGCGAAGTAGTTATACAGGAAAACGGCGGGAATGCCCATGAAAATCACAAACAGGTATTCACGCATATCGCCCCAGACCTCGGCGGGAACCCGGAGGAAGGTGCGAAGCCCGTCCAGGCAGACAAATGATAAGATGTTTAAGAGCATGGTGACGAGCGCGATAAAGAAAAACGATGCACAGAGGTTCTCGCAAAGAGCCCTCTCATCCCGCTGCCCAAAGCGCATGGATAACAGTGCGCCGCTCCCCATGCACAGGCCGAGGATGATGGAGGTCAGAAAGGTCATCAGCGTAAAAGACGAGCCCACCGCCGCAAGCGCATCACGCCCGAGAAATTGCCCGACAATCAGCGTGTCGGCAATGTTATAGCACTGCTGCAATAGATCCCCTAAAATCATGGGGATGGCAAACAGCAGCATGGACTTTGTGACGGGGCCTCGTGTTAAATCACGGTTCATGGCACGCCTCCGAATCGTAAGTTAAAAGCTGCATTTCGCAAGTATTGTAGTGCTTTTGCTTCAATCTGTCAATGCGGCGTTTACTTTTTGAAGGAACGGTGGTATCATCAGAGCTAAAGATCATGGAAAAACCTGATTTGCGGAGGAAACTGTATGTACTTAGATGGGCTGGACGGATTGGATCAAAAGATTGTGAGGCTGCTGATAGAAAATGCACGCATCTCCTACTCGGATATTGGTGAAAAAGTCGGCATTTCAAGAGTTGCGGTAAAGACCCGGATACAGGCTTTGGAGCAAAGGGGCATTATCGAGGAATACACGACTGTTATCAATCCTCAGAAGATCAGCGGGGCGGTTTCCTGCTATTTTGAAATCGAAACAATACCGCGCTGTCTGGCGGAGGTCACAGATATCTTACATCAAAACGATACCGTCACGCAGATCTACCGCGTGACAGGAAAAGACAAGCTGCACGTCCACGCCGTAGCCGCCTCCGCTGAAGAAATGGAGGTTTTCCTGCATACGGTCATTGATGCCTTGCCTGGTGTGGTCAGCTGCAGCTGTAATATGATTTTGTCACGTATCAAGGACATAAAGGGACTGCGTTTGTAGAACCCGTCGATAGAGGACACAGCGCAAAGAATGCGGCGACTGCCACCCGGCGGTAAAGGGGGCGAGCGCCCCTGAACACCACCCGTCGCTTTGGGCAGCAGGATCGCACATGGACGAACTCGGAGTTTGGCAAGCTGATCGGCCGCGCCATGGCGGAGGAGAGGCAGGACTACATCCTTGCCCTGTATCTGGCTCGCTACGCCGGGCTGCGTATCCACGAGTGCTTCCGCATGAACGCCGCCGCGACGGAGCGTGCGCTGCGTGAAAACACCCTCACCGTAAGGGGCGAGGGCGGCAAGGTGCGTATCGTCCCCATCGAGGATGACCGTATCACGATGATGCTGCAACGGCTGCTGGAGAAAACGGAACGCGGCCACAAGCTGCTGGTGCCGGACGGCGTACCCACCGACCGGGCTATTGCCGGCATGCAGCAGTTCATCCTCCGTCACCGCAACGCCATCTGTGACCCCACCGCACCGGACAGGCGCATTACCTTCCATGGGTTACGACACACCTTCGCCACGCTGTCCCTCAAGTACGGCGTGGACGTCAAGACGCTGTCTGGTGCGCTGGGACACTATGACGCGGGCTTTACCCTCAGCACCTACACCCACGCCACGGAGGGGATGAAGTGTGACGCCGCCGACACCAGCGGCAGCGTCATCAGCCAGACCATGTAGCCCGCAAAAATAGTCCGATAGGGACGGATGATGCCATCCGCCCCTATCCGGCACTTTCCTGATCTCTCGGCTTTTGGGTCACGGTTTGGGTCAAGCGAAAAACACCAAAATGCAGCGTCACTATTTGAAGACATAAACAGAAAAAGTTCCTGATTTCTTACGAAATCAGGAACTTTTTGGTGGAGACTGCTGGACTCGAACCAGTGACCTCCTGCGTGTGAAGCAGGCGCTCTAACCAGCTGAGCTAAGCCTCCAAGTTGGTGACCCGTACGGGATTCGAACCCATGTTACAGCCGTGAAAGGGCCGTGTCTTAACCACTTGACCAACGGGCCGGATAAACCCTTGAGGGGCCCCGGAGAGACGTGGTACATCTCTCCGGGCTTTGGTAGCGGCGACTGGATTTGAACCGGTGACACTGCGGGTATGAACCGCATGCTCTAGCCAACTGAGCTACGCCGCCATATCGATAAGCTCGACAAGCAAGAATAAATATAACACATGCGCCGGTGTTTGTCAACAGATATTTCCCGGAAATCCGGGAAAATCTTCACCGATCTTCGATGACGCCGCCGCCCAGCACCGTATCCCCGTCGTAGAGCACTACGGCCTGTCCGGAGGTGATGGCCCGCTGGGGCTGGCGGAAGACCACCCGCATCCGCCCCTCCGGCAGGGGTGTGACCTCCGCCTCCGCCTCCGTCTGGCTGTACCGGGTCTTGGCGGTGACGGCGACAGGCTCCGTCGGCGCCGTGCCGGAGATCCAGTTCACCCGGCAGGCCGTCAGCTCCCGTGCATAGAGCTCCTCGTTGTCCCCCAGCAGGATGGTATTGTCGGCAGCGTTCTTTCGCACCACATAGACGTGTCTCCCAGCGCTGACGCCCAGCCCCTTCCGCTGGCCGGTGGTGTAGCAGGGGAGACCCTTGTGGCGGCCCAGTACCCGGCCCTCCCGGTCCACAAAGTCACCGGACGTCATCTCCACATGGCCATACTCCCGCAGGAAGCGGCCGTAGTCCCCGTCCGGCACAAAACAGATATCCTGACTGTCCGCCTTGTCGGCGTTCAGCAGCCCCGCCTCACGGGCGCTCTCCCGGATGGCGGGCTTGTCGAACTCCCCCACCGGCAGCAGCAGATGCGATAGCTGGTGCTGCGTCAACTGATACAGCACATAGCTCTGATCCTTCCGCCGGTCCCGGCCCCGCAGCAGCCGGTACAGCCCCGTCTCCGGATCGTAGCCCACACGGGCATAGTGGCCCGTAGCCAGATAGTCGTAGCCCAGCACCAGCGCCCGCTCCAGCAGCGCTCCGAACTTCAGGCACCGGTTGCAGTCGATGCAGGGATTGGGGGTGTGACCGGCGCAGTATTCCGCCACGAAGTGGTCCATGACGTCCCGTGCAAACCGTTCCGTCTCATTGAATACATAGAACTTCATCCCCAACCGATAGGCCACGCTGCGGGCATCGTCGGCATCGTCGGCGGAGCAGCAGGTACCCTCCACCTCGCCGCTGTACAGCTTCAGCATGGCCCCGTCGCAGGCGTAGCCCTGCTGCTGCAATAGAAGCGCCGCCGCCGAGCTGTCCACTCCGCCGGACATGGCCACCAGAACTCGTTTTTTCTCCATGCACCGTTTCCTCGTGTATCCTTTCCCGCCAAAGCGGGGATCCTAATATCATATGTGGGGCCGTCAGTCCAGATTTTTCCGGGTGAAGGCCGTATAGGGCAGCGCATCCGCCAGCCCCAGCAGCACCGGATGAAAGCCGCCGCCGTAGGCGAAGGGCGGCTCCCGCAACACCGTTTTGGTGCAGCGCCGATCCGGCAGCGACACCGTTACGGTGGTACCCTCCGGGCCGGACTGTAACAGCAGCCGCCCGCCGTGACCACGGGCAATGGCCTGACACAGGGGCAGGCCCAGCCCCAGACCCTGTGGGGGAGGCGGCATCCGCAGCTTCTCCAGATAGCCGTCGAAGAGGTGCGCCTGCTGCTCCGGGGGGATGCCCACGCCGCTGTCTGCCACCGTCAGCAGCACTTGTCCCGCTGCGGCCCGCAGCGTCACCGTGACCTCGCCGCCGGAAGGCGTGTACTTCACCGCATTGGACAGCAGATTCCACAACAGCCGCTCCAGATAGCTGGGGTGGATGGCCGCCACATGGGCCGTCAGGCTGCACCGCAGGGTCAGCCTCACCCCGGCATGGGCCACCAGCGGCTGGGCGCAGTGCATCAGTTCCGTCAGCCACGCCACCAGCTCCACATTCTTCGTCTCCAGCGGCTCTGTTTGAGAGATCAGGGGGGCGGCGGAGAGATTGTTCACCAGCCGCAGCAGACGGTAGTAGCTCTGGCACAGGATGGCGGCGCTCTGCCCGGTAGAGCCTTCGCCCTCCGGCATCTCCTCCGGCACCAGCCGGGTCAGCGCCGTATGGATGTTGCCCATGGCCCCCCGCAGCTGCGCTGCGATCTGCGGCATGATCTGCTCCAGCAGGATCTGGCTGTCCTCTTGATGCTCCACGGCCATCGCCCCCTTCCTCTTTACCATGCCGGGAAACGGGGGGAAGTATCCCCGCCAACTTTCTCCAGCGCAGCGGCAGTGGTGAAATTCAACACATTATAGCAGGGTTCCTGTTGAAAAACAAGGCATATCCCCGGATTTGAAAAAAGAAAAAAATTTTATGAAAAAAGGCTTGATTTTTTTGCGGCAGGTGCATATAATACTAAACGTACCATATGTTTGATATATTCCATCAGAGAGGAAGTTTTCGTGATGAGCATTAAAGTTGGTATCAATGGATTTGGCCGGATCGGCCGTATGGTCCTGCGCTGCAGCCTGCAGCACCCGGAGATCGAGATCGTGGGCATCAACGACCTTTGCCCTGCCGACTATCTGGCATATATGCTGAAGTACGACACCATGCACGGCCGGTTCCAGGCCGACGTGTCCTCCAGCGACAAGGGCATTATCGTCAATGGCCGCAGCATCCCCGTGTACGCCGAGCGTGACCCCGCCAACCTGCCCTGGAAGGAGATCGGCGCCGAGTACGTCATTGAGTCCACGGGCCTGTTCCTGACCAAGGAGAAGGCCGCCGGCCACATCGCCGCCGGTGCCAAGCACGTGGTGATGTCCGCCCCCTCCAAGGATGATACCCCCATGTTCGTCATGGGCGTCAATCAGGACACCTACACCTCCGACATGACCTTCGTCTCCAACGCCAGCTGCACCACCAACTGTCTGGCTCCCGTGGCCAAGGTCCTGCACGATAACTTCGGCATTGCCGACGGCCTGATGACCACCGTTCACTCCACCACCGCCACCCAGAAAACGGTGGACGGCGTGTCCGTAAAGGACTGGCGTGGCGGCCGTGCCGCCTCCGGCAATATCATCCCCAGCTCCACCGGCGCTGCCAAGGCCGTGGGCAAGGTCATTCCCAGCCTGAACGGCAAGCTCACCGGTATGTCCATGCGTGTCCCCACGCTGGATGTCTCCGTGGTGGATCTGACCGTGAATCTGGAGAAGCCTGCCACCTACGACGAGATCTGCGCCGCCATGAAGAAGGCCTCCGAGGGTGAGCTGAAGGGTATTCTGGATTATACCGACGAGGCTGTGGTTTCCTCCGACTTCCTGGGTGACACCCACACCTCTATCTTCGACGCCAAGGCCGGTATCGCCCTGACCGACACCTTTGTGAAGGTGGTCTCCTGGTATGATAACGAGATCGGCTATTCCGATAAGATCCTGTGCCTCATTGAGCATATGTACTCCGTGGATCACAAGTAATCGCATTTTCCCCTTTTCATTTGCTTTCTACCTTTACGTTTTCCTTCTTTTTGTTCCGCCAAAGAAGCCGCCGTCAGGGCGGCTTTTTTGGTGCTCATTTTTTGGAAGCTTTTTGAAGTTCTGAGAAATGCCCCGGCGTGCAGGAAAGACTTTTTTGGACACACAGAGAGCCTGCGGCAAAGCCGCAGGCTCTCTTTCTGCACTTCCTCAATCAAATGCCGGAGCCAACGCCCAATATTTCTCCAGCGGGGAGGCCCCGTTCCATGTGAGGTATCCACCGGTGTTGCCGGTGTCCCGCAGAGCCTTGATCTGGGCCCCTACCTCCTCCGGCCCGTAGGTATTGTACGGCTCCCGGATGGCGTTGTAGGCCTGCACCCACGTGCGTACCGCAGCCGGAGACGCCGTCTCCAGCTGGCGCTGGGCCGCCTTCTGGCCGAAGGCATACATGGTCTCGTAGGGGTGCTCCCACGGCAGCCAGTCCCCGGAGGCCCCGTAGTGATCCGGATAGGGCATGGCGCTGATGGCGTCCACCACATTGCTGATGGCGGGCCAGTACTGGCCGTAGGCGGTGACGTAGGCCTCGGCGCACTCCCCGAACACATCGGCGGAGACATACACCCCGGCGTCGTGGAGCCGGTCGCAGGCGTACATCAGGAATCGCTGCACCGCTTGGGCCTTGCTCTCGTCGTTTTCGTTGCGGTAGTCAATGGTCCCCTCCTCAAAGGCCCATGTGCCGTCGGGGAAGCGCATATAGTCGAACTGGATCTCGTCAAAGCCCATGAGTCGGGCCGCCTCCAGCCCCAGCTCCACCTTGTACTGCCACACGAACCGGCTGTACACACTGGGCCAGTACATCCCGCCGATCTGCAAAGGCTCGCCCGCCTGATCGGCGATGACGCACTCCGGGTGATCCTCCGCCAGATGGGGGTCGTTGAAGGCCGTGATGCGTCCGATGACGTAGTACCCGGCATCCTTCAGGGTCTTGATGCCCGTCTGATATACCTCCAGCGTGTTGTAGGCACTCTCGTAGGCGGAGGGGGAGTACTGCTTCATCACCTCCGAGGGATAGGCGATGGCTCCACCGTCCATGATGTCCACCACAAAGGCGTTGATGCCGCAGGAGTCCGCCACCTCCACATATTCCGCCGCTTGGGCGATGGATTCGTTGTTGAGATACAGGGCCTTCACCTCGCCGGGCATGGGATGCCCCTCGAAGCTGGCCTTTTCACGGGGGAAGTAGTCCAGCCCTGCGGCGTCGCCGCCGCCCCAACTGTCCCCTCGTTCGGCGTGGAGCTGATAGGCCGTCTGGTCGTACTGGGCCTTGGCGCTGGCCTCGTCCATGGCGACGTACTCCGCCCGGATGTAGCCGCCATCCACCTGCCAGCGCCCCACGGCGCCGCTGGCGTCCATATCCTGCCAGCCGGTGACGGTCAGGGCCTCTCCCTTCTGCACCAGCCGCCCCGGCACGGCCCCCGCTTCATCCAGCAGGTTCGCCGCCGTGCGGACATAGATGATTTTCGTGGCCACCACGTCCTTGGGATCCGTTACCAGCTGCTCACGGGCCAGATAGCCGAAGCTGTCCTCCCCCAGCACCAGCCGCACCAGACCGGGATGATCCTTGTCCTCGTCCTCCACCACATAGGTGACCTTCGTCCCCCGTACCGGCTGGGACAGGACGGCCCCCTCGCCGTCGGTGATGTCCGCCGTCAGCCCCTCGGCGGCCACATAGCCCTCCGCCAGCGTCAGGGGCTTTTCCGCCCACCGGCAGAAATACAGCGCCGCCCCAACCGCACACAGCAGCACGACGCACAGGATGATCCACAGGGCGGTGTGGGGACGCTTCTGAACAGTTTCCTTGGTAGCTTGCATGGACGTACCTCCCGGATTCATTGTCTCCATTATACGGGAAGCGGCGGCGGAAAGCTACCGGAAAATACTCACTTTCGACAAATTTCATATTTCCTTAAAAAATCGCCGCCGGAGCGTGGACAGCCGGGCGGCGTGCGTGGTATACTGTACGGAGAATTTGTATGGAAAGGGAGTGGCACGGATGAAAAAAACATACCTTGGCTTGATGGGACTGTTCCTGCTGCCGCAGACGGCACTGGCCGTCGATGC
This sequence comes from Clostridiales bacterium, assembly GCA_019417795.1. The sequence continues at coordinate 9,587 of DXUR01000073.1, forward strand.
CGCCGCCCCGGCAAGCACCAGTGTAAGCTCGCCGCTTGCCGCCCTGTGGCGGGTGCTGCTGACCCCCATCACAGTACCCTACCTGCCGTGGCAGCTGCCGCTGCTGGCCCCCGTTGCGCTGGTGCTGGTGCTGGTGCTGCTGATCTTCTGCCTGTTGGCTCGCCGTGGCGGCTACCGTCGTGGCTTCCGGGAGGGGGAGCGTGTGGTGATGCGCCAGATGGCCCGTGAGGAGCAGGAGGCCGCCGTGCCGCCCATGCCCCAC
>DXUR01000730.1 GCA_019417795.1 Clostridiales bacterium
ATGGAAAATCGTATGAGCAGGCAAAGCCCGCAAAGGAGGCTCCGAAGCCCTTCGCACTGCCGGAGCCTTACGGGACCATGCGGCGTATGTATGCCTACCTCATGCGCCAGCGGCACATCGACCGGGAGGTCATCTCCTATTTCGTACACGAAAAGCTGCTCTACGAGGACAAGCATCACAACTGTGTTTTCGTGGGGCTGGATGGCAGCGGCGAGGCAAAGCACGCCCACATCCGCAGCACCAACAGTGAGGGACGGGTGTTCCGCATGAACATTGAGAGCAGCGCCAGCGAACACTGCTTTCATAAGGACGGCACGGACAAGTCCCTCTATGTGTTCGAGGCCCCCATCGATCTCCTGTCCCACATCACCCTCTACCCATACGGCTGGCAGGAGCACAGCTACGTCGCCTGCTGCGGGACATCCATCCAGCCGGTGCTGGAACGGCTGCGGCAGAATCCCAAGCTGGACACGGTGTACCTCTGCCTCGACAACGATGACGCGGGCAATGACGCCTGCGACCGCATGACGGATACGCTGGAGGACATGGGCTTGGAGGTGGAGCGACTCTGTCCGGTACGCAAGGACTGGAACGACGATCTGTGCGCCAAATTTGAGAGAAAGGAGAACTAACCATGAACGGGGATACATGGATCTTCCTCGCCCTCTGCGGCGCTCTGCTGGTGTTTTTGCTCATGGCATCCTTCCTCTCCAAGAGCTACTCCCTCAACAACATCAAGAGCAAGACGGTGGGCGACGGTCAGCACGGCACGGCGCGGTGGGCGACGCCCAAGGAGATCGGCAAGACCTATCACACCGTACCCTTCCGCCCCCGCCGCTGGCGCAAGGGGAAGGAGCTGCCCACGGAGCAGGGGCTCATCCTCGGCAGCGTGGGCGGCAGAAAGCGTAAAAGCAAGGGAGGTTTCCTGCGGAAAACCTCCCGCAAGCTGCTGGAAAAGCTGCGCCGTCCTGTGGCGGGAAAGCAGAAACGGAAATCGAAGAAAAAATCAAAGGTGCTTTCAAAAGTCAAAAAGATGATCGAGGAGCAGGGGGATATCCGGGCGCTGGTGGACAGCGACGACATCCACTGTCTGATGATCGGTGCCTCCGGCGTGGGCAAGACGGCGTTTTTCCTCTACCCCAATCTGGAATACGCCTGCGCCTGCGGCATGAGCTTTCTGGCGCTGGACACCAAAGGAGACTTGGCGAGGAATTACGGCGCCATCGCCTCCCGGTACTACGGCTACCGGGTTTCCGTCATCGACCTGCGGAATCCCACCCGCTCGGACGGCTTCAACTTTCTGACGCTGATGAATCACTACATGGATATTGCGAGAGCAGATCCGTCCAATTTGGCGGCACGGGCCAAGGCGGAGAAGTACGCCAAGATCCTTGCCAAGACCATCATCAGTCCGGATGGTGACGCCTCCCAATACGGTGATAACGCCTACTTCTATGACAGCGCCGAGGGATTGCTGACGGCCGTTGTGCTGCTGCTGGCGGAATTCGTGCCGCCAAAGGACGGAGAGCCGGAAAAGCGGCATATCGTGTCGGCCTTCAAGCTGGTGCAGGATCTGCTGGCGATGCCGAGCTCACGGGGCAGGAACGGCTTTCAACTGCTGGTGGACATTCTGCCGCCGGAGCATAAGGCACGATGGCTGGCGGGCGCGGCGCTGACGGCGGCGGATCAGGCGATGGCCTCGGTCATGTCCACCGTCCTCTCCCGCCTGAACGCCTTCCTGGACACGGAGTTGGAGCAGGTCATCTGCTACGACAGCCCCATCAACGCGGAGATGTTCGCCTCGGAGAAGTGCGCCATTTTTCTCATTCTGCCGGAGGAAGACCCCGCCAAGAATTTCATCGCGGGCCTTATGATCCAGAACCTCTCCCGTGAGCTGTTCTCCGTGGCGGACGAGCATGACGGCAGGCTCAAGAACCGCGTGGTGCTGTTCTGCGATGAGCTGGGCACCATGCCGCCCTTCGACATCCTGCCCCTGTTCAGTGCGGGCCGCTCCCGCGGGCTGACGCTGGTGCCCATCATCCAGAGCCTTGCCCAACTGGAAAAGAACTACGGAAAAGAGGGCGCGGAAATTATATGTGACAACTGCCAGGACACCATCTTCGGCGGCTTTTCGCCCCAGAGCAAAACCGCCGAAGCACTCTCCGCCGCCCTTGGCAGCCGCACGGTGCTCTCCGGCTCCGTCAGCCAGGGCAAGGAGAGCAGCCAGTCCTTGCAGATGATGGAGCGCCCGCTCATGACGCCAGACGAATTGAAGTCCATCCC
>DXUR01000731.1 GCA_019417795.1 Clostridiales bacterium
TGCGCACATCTTCCAGAAATTCTGGATTTACATGGGAAACATCCACTTTGTCCTGCACCTCCAGCGGCAAATCGCTCAACGGGTCATTCTGGTGCTGCTGCATAGCAACATCAAAATCGTTCTGTTCCTTTTCAGAGCGGTCAAAAATATTCTGCACCGAGGGAGAAACACTTGCCTTTGCCAAGGTGCTGCCCAACAGTGTCGGGTCGAAATCAAAAAGCTCTTCCTCTTCCGCCGATGCCGCGGGCATTGCTTCGTTTGTCGGCTGTGCCGGGAAGATGGTCTGCTCCACTTTGGGCAGCGGCTCGACCGGGGCAGCTTCTTCCTGCACACGGTAATCGTGGTCGGTGAAGCCTGCGTTATTCAAGCCCTTGACGATTCCGTCCAGCGTACGCTTGAAGTCCGCAGACGAGGTCAGAACATACGAAGTATTCAGGATCGGAGAAGAATGTTTCCGGGTATAGGGCAGGCGCAGAATACGCCCCACGATTTGCTCCACATCCACCTGACTGGTGCGGTTCGCCAGCGAAGCAAGGATATACGCAAAGGGGCAGTCCCAACCCTCTTTCAAGGCATTGACTGTAATGATAAAGCGAATCGAACACTTTTCCGACAGCAAATCCACATTTTTCAACTCGTTGCTCTCCGCCGTCTTGATGGCAATTTGCTCTGCTGGAATGTTGGCTGCAATCAGGCGTTGGCGCAGTTTTTCAAAGGTCGTTGCATTTTCTGTGCTCTTGGGTTGCGCCTGAAACAGCACGATGGGGCGAATGTAGCTGCCACCCTTTTCGTAGGCATCTTTTGCGTGAATTTCCAGTGTCCGCTGCATCTCGATGGCATCATGCAGCACATCCTGCTGGCTGTTGCGATTCATCACGATGACAGGCAACTTGACCATGTTCTCGCGTTTCAAGTGAATTGCATCCACAATGGAGATGATGTTGCTTTCCTTAGTGGGCGTTGCCGTCAGATCCAGCACAAAGCAGGGATTGAAGTTCTGCAGCATCTGCTTGCTCGGGTTACTGCGCGCATGGTGGCTTTCGTCCACGATAACCAACGGATGCAGCTGATTAATGACCTGCATCAAGGCGGTCGGGTCGGTATCTTCCAGCGGCATATCAGGTTCGCCCAGTGCATTTGCCAGCGCAACAAGGCTGCTGTTCTCCTGCTTGGCCTTGAGCCGCTCCTTCTTGCCACGGAACGAATCGTAAGACAGCACCATGATGGAAAGCTGCTCGTTGACCGCAGAGATATTGAAGTGCTGCCCCATCAAAAGCTGTTCTTTGGTATACACTTCTACACGGCTGCCAAAGGCAACATCAATTTTCTGGCGGTAAGGATGTGCAGGGTCACGCAATGCAGCCAAGGTTTGGGTCAGGATAGCATCTGACGGAACCAGCCAAACCACTGCACGGCGTTTTACCACACCCAGTGCGGAGAAAATCGGCTCGATGGCATTTGCAGCCAAAAATGTTTTGCCGCCGCCTGTAGGAACTTTCAGGCAGACATTCGGCACACCGGGCAGAAGATTCTGATACTTGGGCATTCCGCCAAATCCGACTTTTACATCTTTCTCCTGCCAGAGCCGAGTATAGGCCGTTTCGATGTTCTTTGTCTGCATCAGAATTTCCAGATAGCGTTCCAAATCCCGAATGACGGCTTTCTGATAATTTTTCAATTCCATAATACGGCTACTCTCTTATCGTGGAATCTCAGGTGGCAGATAATTTGAAAGCGCATCTGAAATCTCCCTGCGTAACGCTCCATTCAACAAAACCAGTACTTTATTACAGTATTCTTTGTTTTCAATTTTTAGGAAATGTCCAATTGAGATTATCAGCCCTTTTTCATTAAACACTCTCAATATCTTTGCGTAATCACCATCATCCAGTACACTTTGAAACCTTGTCTTTTCCTCATCTCTTACTCTATCGTAGTCAATCGATTCTAACGCAGTGTCTAAGCTATGTTTAAGTTCATCATTATTTTTTGACGACAACTCAATCGATGCTAATTGATATTTCAAATGCGCAACTGTGCTTTGACAAATCTGCCGCTCTTTTTGACTAGAAAAGCGTGCATGGATGAATTTACTGATTTCATCAAAACACCTATCAGGATCCATTGCAAACCGCTCCGCCATCAGTCGAATTAATTCTTCCACTAAAAATAGATTTTCAACTTCGGCCACTTCAAGAGTATAAATATTTTCCTCTTTATATTTTTGAATCTCATAATCGGATCGATAGTCTCTATCAATAAGCCCATATAC
>DXUR01000732.1 GCA_019417795.1 Clostridiales bacterium
GCACCTTATTCAGAGTGCTCTGCGCTTTTCTGCATCTTGCGCCATTGTTGCGGGGTCATGCCGTACTTTTGCCGGAACAGTTCGTAGAAGTGGGTGCGGTTGGTAAATTTGAGTTGTAGGGCGATCTCACTGACGGAAAGTGTTGTTTCCCGCAGCAGCCGTTCAGCCTTCTGGAAACAGAAGGTCATGCCGTAATCGAAAAGACACAGACCGGTGCGGCGCTGGACGATGGAATTGAGGTAGCTGCCATTGTAATTCAAAAGCCGTGCCAGTTCGCTGCGAGGCAACCGACCATCTGTATCTTCCAGCAAACGGCTGATACGCAGAAAGAGCAGGCTTTCGGGGCTGCTGCTCAGGTGCACCGGGGTTACATAGAACCCGGACGACAGAAAATCGAATAGTTCGCAAAGTGCGCCCTTCAAATAATAGGTGGCGGCGGCACGGGGTTCGTGCAGGATGTGAGTCATGCGGGCGATGAGCGTTGCCAGGGTTTGAACACTATCGGTGTTTTCCGGTGTGGGGAAAAGGTCCTGATATTCCTTTCGGAGGTCTTGTCCCAGATTTGCCAGCATGAACTGCAAAACGGGATTTTCCGGCAGATGGCGTTCGGCTTCAAATAATTGCAGGGATGCAGATTCAGTCAGGCTGCGGACAAAATCCACAGACAGACCAAGAAAACAGAGCTTGGCGGGGCCAATGAAGCGTTCGTTATGGAGGATGCTGCGGTTTACCAGACAACAGGTTCCGGCACGGTAGGGGTATTCTTTTTCCTCGATCTGTTGGATGACCTCCCCTTCCAACACCAGCATCAGTTCAAAATAATCGTGGCGGTGCAGCGGACGGGAGCTGAGGGCACGGAATAAAGCATCCATAGAGTTTTCATGCAGCCAGCAGCCATTCGGTGAGAACATCTGAATGCTGTATTGGTCGGTTTCTCCCAGACCGGTACAGGACTCCAGCGTGATCTGCACCGGGGACATGATCTTGTAGAAGGTAGAGAGCTGACTGCCCCAGTTTTCAACCTCCAAAATATTCTCATAGCTGGTGGAATCCGGTTTCATGAAAGAGTCTCCTTTTCCGCAATGTGCGAATATGATACAATCTGATGAATGCGGCACACGATGCTGTCATTGTGGAATGTGAACGGAATTGCTAAAATATAGGCACAATACAAAAACATTCTGTAAAAGCTGTGCGGCCGATGGCTTTATTATAGAGTGCTTTTGAAAAAATGTAAAGCGACAGACGCATTCTGTCGCCGTGAATGATACAGCACATCTTGAAAGGAGAATCCCCATGTCTGCTACTGCAACGACAGAGAAAAAATATCTGAAATGGTATCAGAAGCTGGCCTACGGTTCCGGCGATCTGGCCTCTAACTGCTCCTATGGTCTGGTTTCCAGCTTTGTACTGCTTTATCTGACCGGAACACTGGGTCTGGACAGTGCCATCATTGGCTCTTTGATGCTGGCTTCCAAGGTTCTGGACGGCATCAGCGATGTGATCTTTGGCACCCTGATCGACCGCACCCACTCCAAGCTGGGCAAGGCGCGTCCGTGGATGCTGTTTGGTCAGGTAGGTGTTTCCCTCTGCCTGTTTTTGCTGTTTGCCATCCCGGCTGGCAGCACCACCATGCAGTATATCTACTTCTTCATCGTGTACACGGCACTGAACGCAGTGTTCTATACTGCCAACGGCATTGCATATTCCTCTCTGGTGGCACTGATCACCAAGAACAACAATGAGCGTGTGCAGCTGGGCTCCTTCCGTTTTATGTTTGCGGTCGTCACCAACATCTTTATGGGCTTTGCCGTTACCGGCATGGTGGAGAAGTTCGGCAGCGGTGCCGCAGGCTGGCGTACCACGGCTTTGATCTTCGCGATCGTTGGTTTGGTGGTCAACACCATCAGCTGCCTTGCAGTTAAAGAGCTGCCGGAGGAAGAACTGAGCGGCAACACCAGCGAAGCCGCAGAGGAAGGCAAAGCAGTTGCCGAGGAGAAAAAGCATGGCTTTGCCGAGACTGCTAAGATCCTCGTCCACAACAAGTATTACCTGATGATCCTTGCCATCTACATCGTGTACTATATCATGAGCAACCTGACCACCGGTGCCGGTGTGTTCTGCGCCACCTATTACTGGGGCGATGGCAGCCTGCTGGGTCAGTTCTCCATGATGAAGATGTTCCCTGTTATCATCGCACTGGCCTTTGCGCCTGTCCTCATCAAAAAGACCGGCAGTATGCAGAAGGTCAACTTCTGGGGCTACGC
>DXUR01000733.1 GCA_019417795.1 Clostridiales bacterium
GAATCCACCAGTGCCTTGAGAATATAGGTCACGATCACCGCGTAGCCAATGGCGATGCACAACGATCCCGCCAGCGGCAGCCAGCCCAGCAGTCCTCCAGCCTTTCCGGCGGATTTTCCCCGGGTGGCCCAGGCATTTTCGTAAGCGCCCAGCGTACCGGTGGCCGCCCGGCGGCCCATGGCAAATTCCGCAGGCAGGCCCACGTAGCTGAAAATGAAGATAAACAGCAAATAGATCAGCAAAAAGGCGCCGCCGCCATTGCTGCCCATCTTGTTCGGAAAGCCCCAGACGTTGGCCATGCCTACAGCCGATCCCACAGACGCCAGAATAAAGCCCCAGCGGCTGGCGAAGCTCTTGGTATTTCTGCGATGCTCCATACTCTCTCCTATCTCACTGTTCCGCGCCGCTATCAGGCCCGGAAAATATGTTTTCCGCACAGCAGAAAGCTCCCCGACTTGACAGTAACCGCAGGTTGGGAAGCTTTGCATATGCCTGAAAAGTCTCTGCGCACCGCTGGGCAAATTTCAGATCTGTTGTGAAATCCGAGGTCTGCACCGCCGCGGGCGTGCAATTTTACCGATAATGTGTTATTTGTTATTTTAAAGCTTTGCCGCGGAAAAGTCAAGAGAAGAAACGCGCCCAGTTGACGAACTGTGTGCAGATGATTGGAGTTTACACTTACAGAGGCACAGAAACCCCGGACGGATTGCCCCGGATCATCAGCGATGACTTGTTTTATGAGGTGCAGGATATGATGGACAAAAAGAAAAAAGCCCCTGCGCGTGCAAAGGCTTTCGAAAATTACATATTGAGCACCAAACTATTCTGCGGGTATTGTCAGGCTGCTATGACAGGCATTAGCGGAACCAGCAAAACTGGAACCAAATATCACTACTACCAGTGTGTGACCAACCGCCGGGACAAGTCCTGCCATAAAAAGACTGTCAGCAAAGCATATATTGAGGATTTGGTAATCAAGGAAACCCGTAAACTGCTGACCAAGGAAAATATTGACCGAATTGCAAAGGAAGTTGTACGGCTCTGCGAACAGGAGAAAGACACAGATAACCTCAAGCGACTCAAAAGGCTCCTAAAAGAAAACGAGCGGGCTACAGAAAATCTCTTTAAGGCCCTTGAAAGTGGTCAAATCGTCGATGTGATTGCGGAGCGTATCTCCCAGAAGAAACGGGAACGCAACGAGCTGGAACAGCAGATTCTTGTGGAGACTTCCTCCCACCCTACGCCCACGGTCAATGAAGTGCGGTTCTTCCTGAACCAGTTCCGTAAAGGCGATGTAAATGACCTGAAATACCGTCGGGCCTTAGTGGATACTTTTGTCAACAGGATTTACCTCTATGATGACAAAATGACTGTCCTGTATAACACACAGGACAGCCATTCTGATGTGACCATCGACGATTTGAGTTCGTCTAGGGTCGCTTTGGTGGAGCCGAGGGGAGTCGAACCCCTGTCCGAAAACAGTTCCACGGGACTTTCTCCGGGCGCAGTCAGGTTTCAGGATTCCCGCCCCGCAAAGACACCTGACAGACTTTGCGGTTTGGTAGAGTCATGATGCGTGGGCAGGTCAACTCTTTCCTGCCTCACGGACGCCACATCAACGACGCCTTCCCCGGCCTGTGGCCTCTCCGGTTCAGACGGCTGCTTTAATTAAGCAGCAATAGCAACAGTATTGTTGTTATTTAATTTATAAAATTGCCCGTTTTATGGCGGTCAGGCGCCGCCGCCCGCTTGTCCCGCTTCCCCATCCCCGTCGAAACCTTTACGGCCCCGTCGTCGGAGCAAATGTCACTCATTCCGTTTCCGCCTTCCGGCGAAAACTTCATCCGTTCCATTGCTCCTCCTCTTTCGTTCCACAAACGCTCCGCTGGTTTGTGAAACGAGTTGGACGTGAGTTGCGCTTTTGAGCAAATGTCACTCATTCCGTTTCCGCCTTCCGGCGAAAACTTCATCCGTTCCATTGCTCCTCCTCTTTCGTTCCACAAACGCTCTGCTGGTTTGTAAAATAGGAAAGCAGAATTTGCTATTTGGAATTGTAACACATTCCCATATCGGAATGTGTTACAATTCCGTGACAGTTTCAGGTTTTGGTCAGCTTGACCATCAATTTGGCCGGGGTGAGTTTTGCCAGCAGACGGTAGAACTTATAGAACAGTCTGGGGGTGTAGATGGTCTGTCCCGCTCTGGCCGCCCGCAGTGCACCGCCGGCCACCTGTACCTGATCGCAGTAGGGCA
>DXUR01000734.1 GCA_019417795.1 Clostridiales bacterium
AGGGTAGTGAAAAGGCCGGGGATGCCTAAAATCTCCACGGCCTCATAGTGTTCTTTCCGAGCGTCAACTGCGCTCATAGACATTCCTCCTTTTTGTTCGCTGTTTTTTCTGTGTAGGTGGGGGCAGTTCTTTCGATGGGGCGATACCGTCGATCAGTTCTGCGGCGGTATTACGGATCAGTTCTAATGAATCTTTCAGCTGCGATAGATTCTTTCCGTGGCTCCATCCTGCCACATAGCCGAAAGAGTAGTCAGAGGTATCAATACCGAAGTGCTGACAAACTACATAGGCCACGCTTTCAGCCTCCATTTCCCGGACAAAGCGCCGCTTGCGCTGCGGTGGTGTTTCACCGTCACCATCCTCTATTGGTGCATGGAGTTTAGCGTGGCTGACCTCATGGATCATGGTTTTGATGGTCTGTGCTTGGCTCATGTCGGGCTGGACGAAAATGCGTTGTTCCGCAAAATTACAGCAGCCATAGGCATCGCTGGGGAAACGCTCAATGTGGATGGGATAGGGGGAAATACTGCGGATCGCGGCAACCATGCTTTCGTATTGCTCCACATCGCCGGTCAGCTTTCTGCAAATCTCCGGCAGCTGTTTCCCCTCTGTCTGGCTTATGTCGAACACGGTGACTGTCCGAAAGCTCATGCGCTGCACCCACTGGACTGATTTACTGGAAGAACCGTCCGGGGCAGTTTTCTCCACTTCTTCTTGCCTTCGGTAAGGGCAGGGGGCGAGTATGGTGATGCCACGCTCGCCTCGCTTGACCTGTCGGCCAAAATTCTTTTTCCAATCACCGTATCCGGCTACCTGAGAAGCACTGGGACACTGCAATAAAATCAAAAGAATATTGCCGAAGCTGTAACGGTGAAATTTAGACATAGTACTGAGATACGCGGCATACCGCTCACTGTTGAACAATTCCGTGATGCCTGTTTCCAGCTGATCGGTGAGTTCCTGCACCTTTTCCATTCGCTCCTGATAGCCTATCTATCACCACCTCCTGTCGAAATGCGTCTCATTTTGAGACGAAAAAACGCCCTTTGGCGTTAACGCTCCCAGTCGGACTTTTTCCGATGGCGGGGAAATTTTTCTTTATCACGATGGCCGGGCGGTAGATCGCGAGCCGCTTCTCTGGCTCTGGCAATCATATCTGTTCTGGCGGCCTGCTTATCGCTGAAATAGTTTCCGAAATTGTAGTCTTGAAAGCCAGAATGTGCGTAGGCTTTCCATGTCACATAGGGGGACACGGCTTTGGGATTGTGGGCGAGGACGATTTCAACCTCGCCCACCCGTAGACTGTCGATCACGGTATAACCCTGACAAACCCGTTTTTCTTCCATTTCTGCTCACCTTGCCGGGGTAGGAGGCTTTTTTGCCGTACCGTTCTTTTCTGCATCTCTGGCCTTCTGCCGCTCAAGCGCCCTTTTGCGGAGATCCATCGCCTCAAACATCGTGCGTTTGACGGTAGCAACTGTCGTTCCCTTCTCTGGGAAGTAGGGGCGCAGTTCATCGTCCTGAAAAGTGACCTTTAGCGGCGGATCGATCTCCCGCTTGGTGGGCGCGACGGACTTTTCGATCTTCTGCGTGGTCAGCGTACCGGCTCGACTTTCCTCTTTGAGCTTGACCGCCTCCGTCTTGGAGGGGACTTTCCCGCCCTCTTTTTCGATGGCGTCTGCAAGCGTTTTCTGCTCGGTGGGCTTCATGTGGGAAATCTGCTCGGCGGTATCCAGCGGCAGTTCCTTTTTATCCACCATCTTCTTCAGCGGCTCCTCCAACTGATTGACACGCATTAAGCGCTGTACGCTGGCACGGCTCATGCCCAAATCCTCACCGACCTGTTCATCACTGCGCTTCATCGGCTCTTTGCCCGCCAGAATATCCGCCTTGGAGCGGCGTCCGGCCTTGCGCTTCAAAGCGTCCATTTTCATCTGCGCGGCGCGGGCCAATTCAGAGATGGGAATGTCCTTGCGGTGGAGGTTGCCATCTACGCACTGGATTTGTGCGTCATCCTCGTCCACACGCTCGATCAAAACAGGGATGGGATAATTCAGCTGTGCGCCGATGTCATGGCGGCGATGGCCGGAAATAATTTCAAGTCCGCCGTTGCGGCCGGGGCGGCAGAGGACAGGTTCACGGATACCGTAGTTTTTGATGGACTCAAACAGGTCTTTATAGTCCTGCGTCTCACGGTTCACCGTAAAGGGATGATCCAGAAAGTCCTTCAGATATGCCGGATGAACGGCCAT
>DXUR01000735.1 GCA_019417795.1 Clostridiales bacterium
TATTTCATCGGCGGGCGTTGTGACCGGCGCACTCTCAAAATCCTTTTCGTGGGCTTTTCGTATGTCGCGGAGGATAGCGTCCCATGCCTTGTGCGTGATATGGCAGAAAAAATCATCTTCCTCTATCATCCCTGCATCAAAAATCCGAAATGCCCGGTCAGTGACCGCTTCGGGATGTTCTTCCAGCAGCCGCGCCCTGTCCGCTGCCAGCGATTGCTTCAAATCATGGAAGCGCGAGGCGGCGAGGCCGTCCACATAGATTTCAACGTCTGCCAGCAGCTCCGCAAATTTTTCATGGGTGACAAGCTCACACAGCAGCCGATTATTGATGCTGCCGCTTTTCAGAAGCTCCACCGTCGCGTCACTCAAGCGAAGCTCCGACAATGGCGCGTTTGGGAGGCTTCTGTTTTCCGTCCGACCCAGCAGGTAATCAACGGACACCTCATAGAAGTCTGCCAAGGCAATAAGGTTTTTGTGATTCATTTCTCTTGGCGTGTCCAATTCATAGCTGCCGAGGGCGGATTTTGAAATGCCGGTAAGCTCCGCAAGTTCTTCCAGATTCAGCTTTTTCTCCACCCGCAAATCCTTTAGCCGCTCCGATATGCTAACTTCTGTTTTCATTGCCAGCCGCCCCTTTCCTGCGGCTGCCGCCGCCTTTTTCCCCATTATACCATATCAATCCGCAATCGTGGAATTTTTTGATTTTCGGGCAGGATTCCTTTTTTGAGGACATACAGGAGAGAGCACAAAAATGTTCTATGATATAGGCAGTTCATCGATGGATCATTCCAATCGAATGACCGGCCTGTAGGGATATGCTCCCCAGCGATGTAGCGCAAAGACCTGCGGAATGGGAAATGGAGGAACCCAGACCGCAGCGAGCGTACCAAGGGGAGGGATACGCCGCCGTGAGATTCGGGGGCAGGAACGACAGCAGGGAGAACCGGCGAAAAATGAACACAAAAGACACCCGAAACACGACAGCGGACAGAGGGATAGAAGCCCCTGTCTGTACTGTCACAAAGGATTTTCAGGCGGCGCAGAGGGCAGAAAAGCCCTGAAAACCGCCCCGAAATACGACACTAAAACCGCTATCCGTCCGTTCCCGCTGTTGCGGCAGAAATGGACGGATTTTCATAACAGGAGGCACTATGCCAAGAATGAGCCGGAAACGGAAGAATGAGCTTGCTTTCTTCCTCAACGACCGGGGGCGCGTGGCCTACAATGTGCTGTGCCGGAAATGTCGGCATACCTGCAAGCAGAGCTTCCGGGCGACCGTGATAGACTGCCCCCGCTACCTGTCGAAACGAGCAAAAAACAAGGAGGACACTCGCTGAATGGAATTTGAGTTTATGACCGCAGGGACACCCCTGCCGCCCGCCCTGCTGCGGCTGCCCGCCAGCAGCACCGCAAAGGTGATGTATGCCCGTATGCTGGATGAAGCCCTTGCTTACGGCATAGAGGACGAGAACGGGATTTTGTATATCCACTTCCCCATCAAAGAGCTTGCGGCGGCACTTTCCCGCAGCACCATGACGATCAAACGCGCCATGAGCGAGCTTGACGATATGGGGCTTGTCATGCGGGTGCGGAGGGACTTTAGCAAGCCCAACAGGATTTATCTGCTGATACCAAAGGCAGATCACACGAAAACGCTCAAGAGCCGGAAAAATCGCATATTTGACGCTGGGAACGCTTCGGACGAGGAATGTATCGCCGGAGCGTTTTCCATTAAAAAATCGCCGTTTTCCCCAAGTCAAGAGCCGGAGAAAACAGCCGAAAAATGCCACTCTTGTGCGACAGAGGGCAGAAAGGAGCTTGTATGAGAACAGGGCTGACCAAGCAGGAAAAGACCACCGAAATCTACTTTGACGAGAAAGAACCCATCATCTTCATCCGCACCCACAACACCGACCTCAAGAACAGGCTGACCGCCTATGCCGTAGCTCACCCCGGCGAGTGCCGCCAGACCGACGCAGACCCGGACACGGGTTGCATGGAGTTTGTGATCCGCAAGGGGCGTTTCTCTTTTCGTCTGACCGCCCCATACAGCGAGGAACGGAAACGGGCGGCAAGCGAGGCGGCGAAAAAGTGCGGCGTAAACGATATAGGTAGAAGCGTTCATAAAAATCTGCTATAATTCTTTGAAAAACCTATTGACTGGCACCTTGGGGGATAGCTTATCCTGTTTGTGGAGGTGAGTACAATGCTCATAAATGAAGTATGCAAAGAATGTAACCTGACC
>DXUR01000736.1 GCA_019417795.1 Clostridiales bacterium
ACCCGGCAGCGGCAAGAGCTTTGCCGCAAAGCGGGAGATCGCCAACGTGTTCCTCGTTACCGACGATGACATCATCATCTGCGACCCCGAAGCCGAATACGGGCCGCTGGTGGAGCGCCTGCATGGACAGGTCATTAAAATCTCCCCCACAAGCCCGCATTACATCAACCCTATGGACCTGAATCTCAACTATTCGGACGATGAAAATCCGCTGAGCCTGAAATCCGACTTCATCCTCTCCCTCTGCGAGTTGATCGTCGGCGGCAAGGACGGCCTCATGCCGGTGGAAAAGACCATCATCGACCGCTGTGTGCGCATGGTGTACCGGGATTATCTCAGCGACCCTGTGCCGGAGAATATGCCGATTCTGGAGGACTTGTATAACGAGCTGCGGCGGCAGGAGGAAAAGGAGGCGCAGTACATCGCCACGGCTTTGGAAATCTACGTTTCCGGCTCCCTCAACGTGTTCAACCACCGCACCAACATCAACATTGAAAACCGTATTGTCAGCTTCGACATCAAGGAGCTGGGCAAGCAGCTCAAGAAGATCGGGATGCTCATCGTGCAGGACGCCGTGTGGAACAGAGTCACCATCAACCGGGAAGCCCACAAGTCCACTCGCTACTACATTGACGAAATGCACCTTTTGCTGCGCGAGGAGCAGACGGCGGCCTACACGGTGGAAATTTGGAAGCGCTTCCGCAAGTGGGGCGGTATCCCCACCGGCATCACGCAGAATGTCAAGGACCTGCTTTCTTCCCGCGAGGTGGAGAACATCTTTGAAAACTCCGACTTCGTGTATATGCTCAACCAGGCGGGCGGGGACCGGCAGATTCTCGCCAAGCAGCTGGGCATTTCCCCGCACCAGCTGTCCTATGTGACCCACTCCAGCGAGGGCGAGGGCCTGCTGTTCTACGGCTCCACGATCCTGCCTTTCGTGGACCATTTCCCGAAGAACACCGAGCTGTACCGCATTATGACCACCAAACCCCAGGAACTGAAAAAGGAGGATGAATGACCATGAAACCCGATACTGAACTTAACACCATGATGTTTTTTGACGATGCCCTGGAGAGTGAGCGCACCTATCTGCTCACCGAGCTGGCCGATGCCGTCAGCGAGACCCGAACGGCTGCGGATCAGGCAGCCCAGCTGAGCGAGGATGGCGAGGCGGGCCTGCTGCGCCTGACGGAAATCTGGTGCGCCATGAACGGTATTCCCGCCATCGTCATCTTCGAGGGCAGCCAGTCTGAGCTGCTGGCCAATGTGGTGGCGCAGATCTACGCCCATCTGCTTCAGCACCCCTTCCATGACCCTGTTGGGCTGGCCGTCTGTGTGGAGCTGCGCTACATGACGGACGCCCTCATGCTGGGTGAATGGTTTGAATAAGGAACCGCGCCTGCGCTTTACAGACGAGGAACGCTCTGACCCGGCGCTGGAGAAGCCCATTCGTAAGGCGGACAAGGCCGCCGCCAAAGCGGATAAGGCGCAGGCTAAAATTCCTAAAAAGCAGGTCCGGCAAAAGACGGTGGACCCGGAAACCGGCAAAGTGACCACCAAGCTGGTGCTGGAGGACAAGAAGAAGCCGCCCTCCAAGCTGTCCCATGCGGTGCGGGATACCCCTGCCAATGCCGCCCTGGGGAAAGTTCACAAGGAAATCCGGGAGACCGAACAGGACAATGTGGGCGTGGAGAGCGCCCACAAGTCCGAGGAGGCTGCTGAGACCGGCGCACGGTTGGTTCGGGAGGGCTACCGCAGCCACAAGTTGAAGCCCTACCGCAAGGCCGCCCAGGCCGAGCAGAAGCTGGAGAAGGCCAATGTGAACGCCCTGTATCAGAAGTCCCTGCGGGAAAATCCTCAGTTTGCCAGCAACCCCATTTCCCGCTGGCAGCAGAAACAGGCCATCAAAAAGGAATACGCTGCCGCCAAGCGCGCCGGTCAAGCTACCGGGAATACCGCAAGCGCAGCCCAAAAGACCGGCAAGGCCGCCAAGACGGTCAAGGAAAAGGCACAGGAGGCCGGGGCATTCGTCATGCGCCACAAAAAGGGCTTTCTGATTGCGGGCGCGATCTTCCTGCTGGTCTGTATGCTGCTCAACACCATGTCCTCCTGCTCCATGATGGCGCAGAGCATCGGTTCTGTGGTGTCCGGTACCACCTATCCGTCGGACGACCCGGAGCTGGTGGCGGTGGAGGCGGACTACGCTGCCAAGGAAGCGGCGCTGCAAGCCGAGATCGACAA
>DXUR01000737.1 GCA_019417795.1 Clostridiales bacterium
GCTATGAGGCGGGGCTGCCCCTGACGGTGGAAAACGTCCGCATCCAGCCCCGGCACCATCCCCGCTGCGGCACCAGCTTTTTGTTCGTGGTGATTTTCGTGTCCATTCTGGTATCCAGCGTGGTGTTCGGCATCTGGCCCATCACCAACGCCTGGCTCCGGACCCTGGTGCATTTGATTCTGCTGCCCCTGGTGGTGGGCATTACCTACGAGTTCAACCGCTGGGTGGGCCGCCACGTGCAGGACAGCGGGCTTGCCAAGCTGCTGACGGCCCCCGGCATGTGGATGCAGAATTTCACCACCAACGAGCCGGACGACTCCATGATCGAATGTGCCATCCGTTCCCTGGAGCTGGTGCTGCCCAGCGAAAAGGGCAAGGACGCATGGTGACAATTATAGAAATACTTCTTCCGCAACCAGCGAAACGTTTGCGGAAGAAAAAGGAGGAGCAAGGGAGTGAACGCAGTTTTTGCCACAGGCAGAAACGAAGTTCAGCGGACTTTGCGACGACGCATGGCGATCACATATAATGACTTGTTTTTGGATATTCGCCGGGAACTGAAGCGGGGCGGCGTCATCGACACCACCTTGGAGGCCCGGGAGCTGACCTGCTTCGGCGTGAACAAGACCCGGGAGGAGCTGACCCGGGACGGGCGGCTGTACGCCCCGCCGGAGCTGGAACGCCGGGTGCGGGAGCTGACAGCCCGCCATCTGGCGGGAGAGCCGGTGGCGTATCTCATCGGCGAGTGGGAGTTTTACGGCCTGCCTCTGGATATCTCCAAGGAGGTGCTGATTCCCCGGCCGGATACGGAGGTGCTGGTGGATCAGGCGCTGCCCTATGTGCAGTCCTTGGGCAATTGCCGGGTGTTGGACCTGTGCGCCGGCAGCGGCTGTATCGGCCTGGCGCTGGCATCGCAGGCCCCTCAGGCCCATGTGGTACTGGGCGAGTTTTCCGACGGAGCCCTGCGGATCTGCCGGCAGAACACCCGCCGGAACGCCCTGACGGGCCGGGTGATCCCCATGACGGTGAACGCCTTGGAGCGGCCGGACCGGGCTTTGGGGGAATTCCACTGCATCGTCAGCAATCCCCCTTACATCCCTCATGGGGATATTCCGGGACTGGATCATTCTGTGAAGGACTACGAGCCCCATCTGGCGCTGGACGGCGGCGAGGACGGTCTGGATTTCTACCGGGCCATCAGCGAGAAGTGGAAAGCGGCTCTGGCCCCCGGTGGGCGGCTGTATTTTGAAGTGGGCATCGGTCAGGCGGACGCGGTGCTCCGGATCATGCGCACCCAGGGTTTTGGAGACATTCAGGTGGTGAAGGACCACAACGACATCCCCCGCGTGGTGTTCGGCACCCTCTGCGGAGAGGTTTACAGCGAGTAAGAACGCCCGGCAGACCGGGCAAGCAAGATAGAAAATCAGATTTGGGAGGAAGAACGTATGGCAAAAGAGAAAGCCCCCGTGGCCAGTGCCGCACCGGCGGAGGATCGGAAGCGGGCCATTGAAGCGGCCATGGGCCAGATCGAAAAAATGTACGGCAAGGGCTCCATTATGCGTCTTGGCGACCAGAATAATTTGCAGGTGGACGTGATCCCCACCGGTTCCCTGTCCTTGGACGTGGCGCTGGGCGTAGGCGGTCTGCCCCGGGGCCGCATTGTGGAGATCTACGGACCGGAATCCTCCGGTAAGACTACGCTGGCCCTTCATGTGGCGGCAGAGGCCCAGAAAAAGGGCGGCGAGGTGGCGTTTGTGGACGCGGAGCACGCGCTGGACCCCACCTACGCACGGGCCTTGGGCGTGAATATCGATGAAATGCTGATCTCTCAGCCGGATACCGGCGAGCAGGCTTTGGAGATCACCGAGGCGTTGGTGCGCTCCGGCGCCATCGACGTGATCGTGGTGGACTCCGTGGCGGCGCTGGTGCCCCGGGCGGAGATCGAGGGCGAGATGGGCGACAGCTATGTGGGCCTTCATGCCCGGCTGATGAGCCAGGCTCTCCGGAAGCTCACCGGCGCCGTGGGCAAGACCAATACCATCGTCATCTTCATCAACCAGCTCCGCGAAAAGGTGGGCGTCATGTACGGCAACCCGGAGGTCACCACCGGCGGACGGGCCTTGAAGTTCTATGCTTCCGTCCGGATCGACGTCCGCCGCATCGAAGCCCTGAAAAACGGCGGCGAGGTGGTGGGCAACCGCACCCGGGCAAAAGTTGTGAAGAATAAAGTC
>DXUR01000738.1 GCA_019417795.1 Clostridiales bacterium
AAATTATGATATGGAGGAAATCTATATGAGTCGATTTCATAACAAAGGCGTAGATGAAGCCAATCTGACCACCCTCTGCCCGATTTGTCTGGATTCCTTTCAGGGGGCAAAGGGCGTTCGCGTCCGGCGCGCAGACCCTAAGCAGAAGATCAAGGATGTCTGCACCTACTGCCAGATTCGCTATGGTTTCGATTATTATGTACAGCCCGATAAGAACGCTGGGCAGTATGTGAAGCGAGGCCATTTCGATGATGAATCTGAATGCGCTTAAAATCGACCCGGAGTTTCAGGGCAAGATCCCGCCGCTGAACGCCGAGGAGGAGCACATCTTAGAGCAGAATATGATTCAGGAGCGGCGGCTTCTGAATCCGCTCATCATCTGGAACGGTTACATACTGGATGGGCATTCCCGGTACCGCATCCTCAAGCATCACCCGGAAATCGCTTTTGAAGTGAAGGAAATCCAGTTGCCTGACCGTTATGCTGCACTGGCATGGATTTGTCAGAATCAGTTGGGGCGCAGAAACCTTGACCCGGAACGCCGGAAGTTCTTGATGGGGAAAGCCTATGAATCCCAAAAGTTATCTGACTGGGGTGAAAATCCTCAAAATCGCAATAAGCAAAGCGGTCGATTTGCTCCATGTGGTCAAAATGACCACATGGACACCCACCTCCGCACCTGCGAAAAAATCGCACAAGCGAATGGTGTCAGCCCCAAATTTGTCCGGCGAGCAGAAAAATACGCCAACGGTATAGATGCTGCTGAAGCTGCCGTCCCCGGTGTAATGGAGGAAATACTGACCGGGCATATCAAGGCTACCGATGCCGAGATCACCGCTTTGGCGCAAACCCCAAAAGAAGAAATCCCGGCAATCATCAAGGAGCTGCGCAAACCCAAGAAGGACCGGAAAGCAAAGAAGCCGACAAGCCCGGAAAAATCCGATGATGCTGCCGATGATGCTGCTGATTCCAATGAAGTCCTTACCGAGAGCGAAATCACCCCCGTAAGCAATTCGCCCCCGGATTTCAAAAGGAGTATCCAAGGTCACAAACGCTGTCTTACCGACGAAGATCGAAAACGACTTCGGCAATCCATTGACAACCGCCATCATAAAACGACCGTTGCGAACGGCTCAATTATGATGTGCGAAGTTCAGGGCGCAAAGGAGGATTTTATCCGCCGCTGGAATCTCGTATTCAAAGACTATCCCGATGTTTTTGAAGACACCGACTGCCGAAGTGCCATTCTTTTTCTGATTGATGACACTTCTGCCTATCTTCAGACGATAAAGGAGAGAGTGCTATGATGATTTCTAATCTGAACCTTGCCAAGCTGCCCGAATGTGTTTGCGAGATCTACAATGGCTCCAGCCGTTCTCTGAGCCTTCCTGTAAAACGTTGATGCTCTCGCCTTTATCGGCATACTCCTTTTTCCAGCAAGAGCCGCCTGCGATAAACGGGCGGCTCTTGCTACATATAGAAGGATAGGAGGTCTGATCGCTATCATACCAAAAGACTGGAAATACCTCAGAGGGGACATTTACTATGCAGACATGGAGCCACACATCGGCTCCGAACAGGGCGGCACCCGCCCTGTGGTGGTTCTGCAAAACGATGTAGGAAACCGCTATGCGCCCACCCTTATCGTGGCGACGGTGACTTCCCGCACCGAGAAAAAGAGATACCAGCCCACACACGTTCTGATAGCCCACAATACGGCCTTTGAAAAGCCATCTGTGGTTCAACTGGAACAGATCTTCACGATAGACAAAAGCCGCGTACAGCGCTTCTTAGGTCGGCTTACGCAGGATGAAATGCAGGAGATTGAGAAAGGCGTTGTTTCCAGCCTTGACCTCAATGAACTGTTTTTCAAAATTAAAACTGTTAGTATATAAAAGGAGGATTATTTGGGCGAAGAAAACCTGAATCCCCGTGATGCGTACCGTGTGATGCTCCGGGATTACCCGGATGTGCTGAACATCGACCAGATGTGCGAGATATTGAGCGTCAGCACAAAAACCGGGTATGCGCTTTTGAAAAAGGGGAGCGTCCAGCATTTGAAGGTCGGGCGCTCCTACCGCATCCCCAAGGCACATCTTTTAACTTATCTTATCGGATTCGCACCCGGCAACATGGTTCGGGCGTGACATCCTTGCATTCTCTCCTGCCGTTGGGTACACTGATGGTGTCAGCGGCAGAAGTTACATATTCAAGTGGATGCAAAGA
>DXUR01000739.1 GCA_019417795.1 Clostridiales bacterium
AACACACGCTGTTCGTCATCACAACGGATGGCATGGAGAATGCAAGCCGCCGTTATGATAGCGAGAAGGTCAAGAAGCTGATTGAGCGGCAGAAGGAAAAGTACGGCTGGGAGTTTCTATTCCTCGGCGCAAACATTGATGCAGTTGAGACGGCAAAGCATTTTGGAATCGGAGCAGACCGAGCGGTCAACTACCACTCTGACCGCGAGGGAACGCAGCTCAACTATGAAGTTCTGAGCGAAGCGGTTTCCGCTGTCCGTTGCAGCGTACCGCTAGGTACGGATTGGAAAAAGCGTATTGATGAGGACTTCAATTCCAGAAAGGACGGGAGAAAGCAATGAGAACGATCACTGTAAAAGGGACAGGCAATGCCTCCGCCAGACCGGATTACATCATCCTCTCCCTGAACATTGAAGTCTTATCCGAAACCTATGACCACGCAATGTTGGAAGCTTCCGTGAGGATTGAAAAATTGCAGGGTGTCGCTGTCCGCGTTGGGTATCGCAAAGAAGACTTGAAAACCACGAGCTTTGATGTCCAGACAAGGTACGAGAACGTCAAGGATCGGCAAGGAAATTACAAGCGGGAGTTTGTGGGATATGCTTGCACCTACCGCCTAAAACTCGCCTTTGACTTCGACAGCAAGCAACTTGCACAGGTTATTTCTGCGATTGCAGAATGCGGTGCGAAGCCGGAACTCAGCATTGCGTTTACGGTGAAAAACCCGGCAACGGTAAGCGAAGAGCTCCTGAACAGCGCGACGGAGAACGCCAGAGCGAAGGCGGAGATTCTTTGCAAGGCGTCTGGCAATGCGCTGGGACAGCTACTCAATATCGACTATAACTGGGGCGAACTCAATGTGTATTCCAGAACGAGCTATGAGGTCGAAGACTGTATTCAGCCTCTTATGGCAATGAGCAAATGCGCTGCACCCGAAATCGAGCCGGATGATATTGACGTATCGGACACCGTGGCTTTCACATGGGAAATCCAATGAATTTTTGACTTTTCTGAAATCTGGTACTCAACAAACGCTCTTATTGTGTCCGTTGTAAAGTGAAGGGACATTTCACGGAGGAATCTTCGGGGAATACGATTTTGGGAGATTAGCAAGCAAATCCGGTGAGTACCCACCGGAGAAAAATCAGTTAAGGAGACCCTGCCCTTAACATCAGATTTTTGCTTGTTGGGATAGTCCCAAACCCTTCTAATCTTTACGACGGAGGGCGCAGCATGGTACGAAGAACGCGAGACATTCAGAAGAAGATTTGGCTGACACCACAGGAAGAACGAACGATTGCAAAGAAGATGGAAATGATCGGCACGGAGAACTTCGGTGCGTATGCAAGGAAGATGCTGATCGACGGCTACATCATCGTTGTGGACTACACGGAGCAGAAAAAGCTCGCCGCCGAAATCAACAAGATCGGCGTGAACATCAATACCGTCTGCCGCAGGATCAACTCGACGGGACGATTCTATCAGGACGATATTGACGAGCTGAAAGAAAAGATGGATGCGGTATGGCAGTTACTAAAATCAAAGCAATCCGAGGAACTTTGAGCAAGGCAATCGCGTACATTCTGAATCCCGAAAAGACCGACGAGAAGCTGCTGGTCTCGTCCTACGGCTGTGCCAGCGAGACCGCAGCGCGGGAATTTGAATGGACGCGGAAAATAGCCGAGCAAAAAGGGATGAATCCGGTCAGGATCATAGCCCGTCATGTGATCCAGTCCTTTGAAATTGGAGAGGTCACACCGGAGCTTGCCCACGAGATCGGCAAGCAGTTTGCAGATGAAATCCTCGGAGGAAAATATGAGTATGTGCTGACCACTCACATTGACAAAGACCATGTTCATAACCATCTGATTTTCAATGCGGTTGACTTTGTGGACTACCACGCATACAAGAGCTACAAGCGGATTTACTATGATATGCGCGAGGTCAGCGACCGGCTCTGTAAGGAAAACGGTCTCTCTGTTATCCCTCCCTCTCAGAACAAGGGCATGGGCTACAAGGAGTACACCGAAGCCAAACGCGGCACGAGCTGGAAGCAGAAACTCAAGCAGACCATCGACCGGATTGTCATTACAGCGAAGGATTACGATGATTTTTTGCGGCTCATGCAGGAAGCCGGTTATGAAATCAAGACCGGCAAATACATCTCCTTCCGCGCTAAAGGTCAGGAGCGGTTTACCCGGTCTAAAACCATCGGAGAGAACTA
>DXUR01000074.1 GCA_019417795.1 Clostridiales bacterium
ACAGATATGGATTTACGGCGAAAGGGCAGGACTGTGCCAATGTAGAGACAATTTTCTGCCAATTACAGCCCACCCTTAATAAAAGGAATCGCACCATAATGTCCAATCAAATAGCCTTTTTCCAGCTTGGTATCTTTACGAATAGAAAAAGCTTGGAGAGAGAACAGATCGGTAGCAGCGGTCAGTTCATCTTTTTCGGCAAACCAGATCTGATCTCTCCTCAGCACATCCAAGTCAAGAAGATTGGTGTTGTGTGATGTGAAAATCAACTGGGCCCCATTTGGATTGAATTCCACGCTGTTAAAAAGTGAGACTAGATGCTTTGTCAGGAGGGGATGCAGATGAGCGTCCAGTTCGTCTACTACAAGGGGTGTTCCTTCATCCAGCACCTCTTTTACTATGCCAATCAGTTTGAAATAACTGTTGGTGCCATCAGATTCCTCTGCCATGTTCAGTGTGTAGGAAGATGTAACTGAAAATGAGAAACTGGACTTGGAGTATATCTGTTTTTTTCTCCCATTGACTGCAACAAGAAAAAGTGTTATTATGAATACATAAAATAAAGAAAAATTGAGTATTATAATAACAAGTGCAACAGAAAGGAGATCTGTATGGAAAAGATAAAGTACCGGGATTTGATCATGCAGTATCTGACTGCTCTGGAGCCAGATCAAACAATTACAACCGAACAGGTCGCACAGTATGTGGCGGAGCGACTTTTACTTGATGCGGCGATGGTAAAAAAGACAGTCAATGTAAATATGGCCCGGCTTGAAAAAGAGGGGCAGATTATGCGTCTAACCAAAGGGATTTACTGCAGGAGGGTGAAAACAGCATTTGGATATTATACTCCGGATAAAGAAACACTTTTTTGTAAGCAATTACTTCGGAAAGAAAACGAGATAATTGGATATGAAACAGGATTGTCGGCATTAAATCGCATTGGTCTTGTTTCTCAAATGCCAAGAAGGAGATGCATTGCAACCAACCTGCATACAAAACGAGTTCCGGAAGGAATGCAGATTGAGATTCGGAAACCGCCTATCGTAGTTAATTCTGACAATTTTCGGTATTTGCAAATTTTGGATGCAATCAGAGAACTGGATATGGCACCAGTAGATACTGCAAAGCCGATTGATGTGGTAAGAGCTACTGTTGAGGAATTCACATTGAAAACTGAGATGTTGATTCTGATGGCCAGAAAATATTATGGGCAAAAAACTTTGCTTCGGACCATAGACATTTTGTTGGAGGGTAGTTATGAAATTGCACGAGGATAAATTTGCTTTTTTGAATATTATCAATTTAATCCATGAGGCTAGCAGCATTAGGGCTGATATTTTGGAGAAGGACTATTATGTTACACTACTGTTGAGGGAGTTAGCAGGGAAACAGGTAACGCTGCCAGCCTATTTTAAAGGCGGAACGGCCTTGTATAAAGCACAGAAAAGTATCCGCCGGTTTTCAGAGGATATTGACTTGACGGTGTGCATCGATAATTGCAGTAACAGCCAGGCTAAGAAACGGCTGGAGATGGCAACAAAGAAATATCAGGCCCTACCACGCACATCCAGAAAGGATCTCGAAGATGATCGGAAAGGTAGTATCACAACTGTCTATGATTATACTCCGCTTGTAGGCGTTGACTCGGATGATCCGCTCCAACGGTTTGGGTATGTCAAAGTAGAAGGTACATCCTTTACCGTCAGCGAGCCTTTTACACCGCTTGAAATTGAACCGATACTTTACACTTATGCTACCGAAGAACAGCGAAATATTCTTCAGTCACAATATAATGTTGCCCCTTTCATGATTAACACAATTCGGTTAGAGAGGATTTTTGCCGACAAGATTTTTGCTGCTGAATTCTATTATGAGCGTAAGATGTATTTTGATGTGGCAAAACATCTTTACGATGTCAGCGTCATGTTTGATTTAGAGCAGATTCAGGAAATGATTCAAAATCAGCAGACATTCCTTGAGATGCTGGGGTATAAAAGACTGGAAGAGACCCGAAGAACAGGCAGTGATCTGGCGGAAAAGAAGTTTTCTGATTTTCAGTTGCTCAGAGGGTTTTCTGATAATGAGGCACTTCGTAAGGACTATCAGAATATGCAGCGCAACTATGTTTTTGCGGAAGAAGATGCATTGTCTTTTGGTTTTGTGGTAGAGCAGTGGAAGAAACTTGGAGAGGTATTGCTTGCGCTTGAGTAAGTGCAGTATGACACTGGTGTCATAAAAACTGTGGACAAAAATTAGCCAGGGGAGCAGCGGTTTATCTGCTCCTCTGGCATTGCTTTGCTTACAGGTTCTGACGGATGATCCGGGTGATAATACCTACGGCCACACCCCGCTCCATATCCAGACGGGTGACGGCAAAAGATACATCGTCCTTTTTGCCGGGCATCCGGTAGTCATAGCAGGAGTGAGCTACCGCATTGACACCGTTGGAGAGGCGCACATAGACAACGCCCTTGTGGACATCTGTGACACGACCGGCATACTTGCCCTGGATACGGCACTTCTGCAGGTTGTCCCTGTCGGTATTCTCGGAAATACTCTTGATGTCAGCCTTGATGCCCAAGTCCTCCAGACTGTTGCGCCGCACGCTGAGAATACGGACCAGAACCTCATCGCCTACGGAAAAACGCTCATGGGCGTCACCGATCCAGTCCCAGGCAAGGTCACGGGCAAGGATGGAGGTTTCAACGCCGAAAACTTCCACGCGCACAACCTTTTCAGCCACTGCAATCACACGCGCCTGGACGATGCGGCCCTCATAGACACGGTACATACCGGCAGCATCCGTATCCAGATAGAAAATCTGGCGTTTGCGCAGCATGGCCTCCTTGCGGCTGGCAACTACGCTGCGAGTTTTGGAGTCGATACCACGCACGATGAAGTCAATGTCAGCACCCAGCATGTTGCCAAGGATCTTATTTTGGCGCAGCATAAGGTCGGTATATTCCTGGCCGGAAGGGCTGCGGCCCAGATTGATCATCATTTCCTTGATAGGGATAATGACACGGAACCCCTTGTAATCCACAACTGCCACTGTCTTGCGGTTGTCCAGCTGTTCAATGCCGCCCAGCTTGCCGGTGATGATCTTGCGGGTACGGTAGGCATTATGGATCTCATGCCAGATTACATCATCTCGGTCTTCGGCAGTCTCGACATCATCCCGGTTGCGGATGGTAAGGACGGGAGCCTCGCCGCGCTGGGGGCGGGGCTGGCGCCGGGGAGGAGAGGGAATGGGTGCAGGAGCGGCAACTTCTTCCACAGCAGGAACGTCAGGCTCCACAGCAGGTTCCTCCGCAATAGAAAGGGTTTCGGCTGTATCCGCCGACACTGTTGTTTCGGTAGGAACTTCCTCTGAGACAGGTTCTTCAGGAGCAGCAGCTTCTTTCTTCTTCCGGCTGGTACGCTTGGGCTTTGGAGATGCAGGGGGTTCCTGCAAAGCGTCGGCGTTATCTTCGTAAACATCAGGCGGCTGCACATCAGAGTCTTCCGGCATATCAGTGGGAGCAGCGCTTTGATCGTCTGTTTCAGCAGGCGCATCCCCGAACATTTCCTCCTCGGTGAGTTCAGGAAGGGGATCTTCATTCATATCTTCGCCAGAGGTGTCCTGCTGGGGCTGATCCATCAGCCCCAGCAGTTCGTTCAAATCCAGACCATCGCCAGCGTCAGCAGGAAGGGATTCAGGTTGAGCGGTATCGACCAGCAGAGTTTCGCTTTCCGACATAACGGTTTCGGTAACAGGAGCGTCCTGTTCCAGAAGTTCTTTTTTCTTGGTTGCCATAGATTAAACCTCCTATGAATTTGATAGTTTTGTTTAAGACAGGATGGAATCCTTGTCTGTGGTAATAATGCCTTCCGGCGTACCGGCAGATTTGGGAGCCGGAGCCTCTTTGGGTGATTTATCTGTGGGGGATGCCGGTTTGGTGGCTTTGCGCTTTGCCGGTTTCTTTGCTGCCGGAGCCGGTTTCGGCGCGGGCTGCGGTGTTTTGGCGGCTTCTTCTTCCAAGCGGCGCCATTCCGGCACATGGGCAGATGCTTTGCAGGAACGCAGATACTTGGCTTCCGGATGTTTGGAGTAATCCATTTTGTCTACCTGCAGAACCTTCTTGCCGCGGATGATGATGAGTGCCTGATCCAGCGGGAGTCGCAGGACTTCATCAGGAGTAAGTACAGGGCGTTTTCCAACACCGGAGGTTTCACGAAACTCCGGTGTATAGTTGGAGATACGCCAGGTGCCCAGCTGTTTGGACTTACTGGATACTGCTACGGAGGCAAGCCCTGTCCTGGCAGAAATAAATTCGGCAGTAAGCTGGTCTGTACAGCCCAAAAACAACTGCGCGTCACAGTTTCCAATGATCTCCTGCCACAAATTCTGCGGGTATCTGTTCTGCAATCCTGCGAGATTTTGGAATACACAGGACATGGAGATATTCCGGGAGCGTATTACGCTGAGCCGGCGGGAGAGGTCGGGGATCGTGCCGCACGCTGTCAGTTCTTCCCCAAGGATATGGACAGGCACAGGCAGTTTGCCACCCTCGCAGTTGTGGTCTGCATATCGCACCAGTTTGATGAAGCAGAAAGATAGAAACAGCGAGGCCAGAAAATCAAAGGTACTGTCCTGGTCGCTGGTAACGAGGAAGTAGGCACAGGGCTGCTGACCCGGAAGCTCCAGATCGATCTCATTCTTAGCGGTAATTTTTTTGATCAGCTCAGACTGGAATACCTGCAGGCGGCTGCCCAGACCGATAATCACGCCGCTTCGCACTGTGTCGCTGGCCTGCTTGAACAGGCTGTAGGGTGCTTTGGCAGGATGAGTGGAAGGAAGCGCTTCGAGCAATGTGTCAAGTTGGGATTCCCCATTGAGGGTCAGCAGCCGGTAGACTTCGCCAATGTTGCGGTTTTCTTCCGCATAGCCTTGATCCACATACAGTACCAAGGCCTTGAGCAGATTCATCTCGCAGGCATCCCAGAAATGGTCGCTCTTGCCGTTGTTCGTGGTGTTCTTGATGATGACATCTACAAAAAGCTGAGCCATTAGTTCCTGTCCCTCAACTTCGGCAAGGCAACACCAGGAATCTGAGTTTTCAGGCGAAACGAGGTTGAATACCTTGACACAATAGCCCCGGCTGCGGAGAAATTCGCTTGACTTCTCGTACAATTCCGATTTGGGATCGCAGATGATCAGCGATTCTCCGGCGCCATTTTCGCCTCGGACAGTGGCCTGAAGAATACGATTCATACAAAACGAACGGGTTTTCATGGAGCCACTGGCGCCGTAGACTGCCAGATTGCCGTTGATTCTGGTATCTTCCGGTATGCAGACTGCTTTGCCATCCAGCATACCCAGTACAATACCCTTGTGCTTGCGCAGGTCGGGCACCAGATCCAGTACGCCGGACATCTCTTTGCGGGACATCCAGCCGGAGGTGCCATAAGTGCCTTTGGCGGAGTAGGAGAAATTACGGTCTTCATCATACTCGCCGGCATCACCATATCCCATGCGCATGACCATGATGAGCAGCACTGCTAACAAGCCAATGCAGATCAAAATGCCATACACGCCATAAGGCGGTCGGAGCACAGAGGAAAGGCAGAGAAGGAAGTCGGGCGAAGCGGCCAGCGGTGAAGTACCATCGCCGGGAATGCCGCCGCCCTGTTTCCAGGTTGCATAGTTACCCAAAAGCTGTGCCAGAAAGCCGCCTGCGTATAGGATTGCAAGAATGGCAAAGGGCGCTGCAATCAGGCTCACGATCAGTTTTTTCTTGTTTATGGGAACAACCTCCCCTCGAATTTTGTGAAGTCAATGGTCTGGAAGCGCACTCGGGAACCGCAGTAACTGCGAAGTACCTCTGCCTGGAAGTCAAAGCAGATCAGTGTGCCCGGGCGCTCGGATAGTTCGAGAGAGGTGTTAAAGCGTGCGATACGGGGCAGATCGCAGAAATAGCCAAACAGGACTGGTGAGCCATCTGGTGAAATGCCGTCATGCTCAATAGCCAGCCCGGGTTGCCTCGCCGTAAGACCTTGGAGCAGAATACGGTCCAGCTCCGCAGTTTTCCCAGGGTCGCACAATAGTGCCAGTGTCACCTCCCCCTGATGGTCGTTGGTAAGATAAAGAAAATGCTCATAGCTGCCATCCAGCATGAAGAAATCATGTTTGCGACCTCCGGTGCTGGTCAAAATCTGATAAGCCAGATCCATGCTGTTGCCCAGAATCAGTCCATGAACATCCTCATGGCGAAACTGTGAGGACAGGCGTTGTTGGCAGATTACACTCCAGATCAATGCTTTGACCCGCATTTCCGATTTGTAGCGCCATTTCATCAGGGCGCTACTGCTGTTGTAGGTCACGAAGATGCCGGAGGGCGCAAGGAGTATTCCGGTGGAGCGGGAACTGCGGATCTTCGTGGTGTCGATCCCCATTTCTTTCACTTCTCTGGAACTGAAAAAAGCAGGATAGACAATCATGCCACCAGCGTAACCCTCCGGCGCAAAAATTGCCGGTTTTTCATCCCGATACACACATACACCCGCATTATCCATGGTCACATAGGTTTCTGCCAGGCGGTGTAGCCGGAGTCTTCGGTCAATTTCGCATTTCAAACGGTTGGTGTCGGTATCTCCTGTCAGGTAGCTGGCAAACCTGTCCGGCCGGCTTTCCAGCAGAGTGGCTTTGGCTCGCGGCCCCAGACGGTAGCCGCGCAGTTTATCCCGGTAATAGGTACGCAGCAGCCCGTCTTTTTTCAGTGCAGTGACAACAGACTCCAGATAATATGGACTGCCGGGAAGTCTGTTAAGCTGGTCTGTGGGGAACTCGCCGGAGATGGCAGTCAGAGAGAGAAGCCTGTACGCCATCGTGTCTGGCTGTGGGAATTTCCCAAGTGATCACCTCCTTGTGGTGTGTGGCTTTTACCGAGACTGCAAGGAACTTCGGTAAAAATCCGTGGTGTAACGACAGAAAAAAGCCCCGAAATCCGGGGCGAAATACGATGTTGCGGCAGGTCGGACAAGCAATGGCTGAAAATGCTCAAAAATCCGAGATGGATTTTAGGGTGTTTTCATGCTCAGCAAGCCAGGCGGGAAACCGCTTTTTTTCCATGACACTGATTCTGGTACAGTCCTTTTCGCCCAGCGCAGCGGTGTTGTAGGCATCGCAGAGCAGGCCGGTATCGTCAGCCATGACGAAGGTGGAGAGGACATCCAGAAGCTGCTTTTCTTCCAGATTGTCGTAGTCACGGATACGCCGGGTGGGAAGGCACTGGTCATAAACCTGCGTAAAGCACACCACACAATCGCTGAAGTGGGGCATGGGATGCTCTTTGGCGTATTGCTCCAATGAGAAGTAGAACGGGTCGAGCAGAAACTCAGTGTTTTGTCTCTGCTTGCGTTTTGGGAGCAGCCCGGGCAGGGTGACCTCCAGTACACCGTCCTCATAGACAACCTCAATTCCGTGTACAATACCGGCGGATGTCAGGTAATCGCCTTTGTGGATGGTGGTGCTGGAATATATCAAATGCCGCAGCCTGCAGGCAATTTTCTCTGCCCGTAGGGCGGCGTCAGTGGATAAGACTTCATAGTTGTCCGGATAGCGCTGAATATCCGTGGTATCCATCGCGTAAAGAGCATTGCTCAAACGGGATATATCATCAAGAATGCTTCCAATCCGGTGTGAGATGATTTTTCGTTCCAATCAAGTTCCTCCTGTTTTCTTAAAGTAATGCACCTGGCCCGCTGCATCCACGGTGCAGAAACCGGAAATGCCAGGGCAGTCAATGCGGCGAATGTCTTCCGGATTATCGACCAAAATGATGCGGCGTCCACCGCTGCGGTCATCCCGAAGCGCATGGTTGATCAGGGCCTCCTGGCCGGAAGCTGCGTAGACGATTTCGTATAGTTCACCGTTTGCAAAGAAGATAAGCTTGGCCGGAAAATCACCGGGAGCATGGTATTCCACCTGCCCGATAAAATCCAAGAGTACCCAGGCAGCCCGTATCAGAGAGTTGTCTGATTTTGCTGCCCAACCAGACGGAAAGTAACCGCCTGTATCAGTTTGAAAAATACGGCCCTGCTTTTGCAGATGGGAGAGCAGGGTCTTGATGATTTCTTCTTTGTCAGGGTGAAAGCAAAGAAGCTGCTGCATATTGAGACCGGGATACATCGTGACGATCCGCAGCAGAGCCGCAGCTTCATTTCCATAGATTTCAGCCCTGGTCTTCATGGGTATCACCTCCAATGGCGTAATATAGGCGTATTCAAGACGCATTAAATAGGAAGGAAAGCCAGTCAGTGTAAGCCAAAAAGATGATCTGGCTGGCAAAACTGGTTTTTAGGCGTAATACAGACGCAAAGCAGACGCATAGCGGCGTCTGGAAGGAAAGTTGCACATGGGAATCACCTCGCTTTTCAAATTGTTATATCTGCTGTTCGGCAGATGTGGATTGTTCACGGCGTTTTCGCTCTACGATTTCACGCAGCTCGCGGCGGTCGGTAGTGATCAGATCCTTTTCCAGAGGGCTGGCTTTGAACTCCACCATAATATTGTTGTTATTGGTAGAAATCAGACCGTGACCTCTTTCAAAGTGAGTGATCTCCATTGTTTCAGCATCGGACAGGTGCAGGGCTTCCTGTACCCGCTGGGCTTCGTCGTCCTCCAGATTCAGAATGATCTTGGTCTTGGAGTTGTTGATGATGCCCTTACCAAATCTGCCGCCGTCAAGGTCAAAGAAATCGGCAAGATCCTGGCTTGCAAAAATCGAGGCGCCGCCGTAACCGCGTATGGTTTTGGCAATTTCCAAAAGAAAATCGCCGGCCAATCTTACACCAGCAGCACCGGCGCCGGATAGAAGCTGCCAACACTCATCGATGAAGATGGCTTTTTCTTCTGTACGGTCGGCTTTGGCTCTGTCCCAAACAAAGTCCAGCGCCACAAACATACCTACGGTGAGCAGGTCTCCGGTGAGGGAGGAAATATCCAAAACAGTGTACTTGTTGTCGAGCCGAACATTGGTCTGCTTATTGAAGGTGCTGGCGCTTCCGTTTACCAGACGATTTAGGATGTGGGCCATGCGCATCGTTTCCTTGGAGGTTTTCAAAATTTCGTACAGGTCACCAAGCACCGGCATCTCACGGTACTGGCCGGGCTTTGCAGGGTCTTCCAAAGAGGCATTATCATGAGTGATGCCTTTTGTGTTATAG
This sequence comes from Clostridiales bacterium, assembly GCA_019417795.1. The sequence goes on from DXUR01000074.1 coordinate 9,211, forward strand.
GTACGAACAAGGGCTTCGTCCAAAAGCTGTCGTTCCTCGTGAGACATATCGGGGATCAGCAGACTGAAAAATATGTGGAGCTGCTGGATCTTTGCTGCAAGTTCAGATAACTGGATGCCTGGACCGTCCAGAAGTTCATTCACCGAGCGGTCTACCCGCCGAATCTCCATGACATTGATGCAGTGGGGACTGGCCGGTGAAATCTGGATAAAGGAGCCGCCCACATTGGAGCAGGCGCGATGGAATTCATGGCCTTTTAGGGGCGCAACAATGAAAATGGGGATATTTTTCCGCCTCATTCGCAGCGCCATCAACTGCATGGTAAAGGTTTTGCCGGCTCCGCTCGTGCCAAGGATCGACATATTGGCGTTCTTATAGACCGCAGAATTGAAGATGTCCACGATAATAAGGGAACTGTTGTACTTGTTGACACCCAGCAGGATACCGTTATCATCACACATCTCATAGGATGTAAAGGGATAACAGCTTGCCGCACCGCCTGTCAGCAGGTTGCGCTTACCCCGCTCATACAGTTTCTTTTCCATTGCCACCAATGGCAGGGCAGATAAAAACGCCTGTTCCTCCCGAAAATGGCAGGTGCAGGCGGTCAT
>DXUR01000740.1 GCA_019417795.1 Clostridiales bacterium
GAAAGTACAGTTTACAAGGGACTACACAGAGTAGGTATCTGACGGGAGGGGTTCCACCCGTCAGATTTTCCATGTGATATTCAAGCTGTCGCTTGTGGCGGCTATGGTGGTAATCATCAAATCCACCACCCGCCGCTTGTCGTCAAAGGATACATTGTCCCAAGTGTCGAGATAGCCGGAAATCTGGCTGACCTGTTCCGGGCTAATGGCTTCCACCGTTAGTTCCGCTATCCTCGCCAGAAGTTCCTGCTTGCGTCCGTCCAGTTCCGCTATCTTCACATTCACATAGGAGAGCAGGACATTGTTTGCGCCCGTTAGACTGTCCACCAGCTTTTCAATCTCGCTGTCCACATGGGCAAGATCCACTTGCAGTGCTGCAATTTTCGGGTTTGCCTTTGCCGCTTTCTTTCTGCCTGTCAGCGTCTTGTAGCTTGCCAGTTTCTTTACCATCTGCTGATAAACAACCGCTTCCAGTTCCGAAGTAATGATTTTCCCGCACCCCGGACAACTCTTGTTATCCAGCCGTTTCGTACAGCGAAGGTATTGCTTGCCGGAGGGATTGAAGATACTCATAAGCGCATATCCGCAATTCCCGCATTTGATTTTTCCCGCCAGCCATGTATGGGTAGCTTTTCGGGCAGACTGGATTTTCATGTTGTTCATCAGCTTCTTGCGGCAGGTCAGCCAGATGTCGGAGGGAACAATGCCCTCATGGGGAGCCAGTACCAGTATTTGGTCTTTCAAGTCGTTCTTTTTGCTGGGCTTCACATCCCGCCCTTGATACAGATAGCAGCCGTTCATGCCAGTAAAATCGGCAGCGTCATTGACAATGACCGTCCCTTGACTTTTGAAAAATTCGTACACATCAAGGTCTGCCTGCACATAGACAGGATTGCGTAACATCTGCGCCAGCGTGGGGCGTATCAGCTCTTTGCCATGGAACAAAATGCCCTGTTCGGCAAAGTACCGGGTAATGTCCCCGTAGGAGGTAGTGGGCTGGGCGTACATCTCAAACATCAGCCGGATATTTGCCGCTTCGTCTGGATTTACCACCAGCTTTTTTGTGTTGATACCGTCCATCTTAATCGGCTCTGTATGAAAGCCGTAAGGGGCTTTCCCACCCATCTTGAAGCCTCGCTGGCTGCGGGAATAGTAAGCGTCCGTTACCCGCTTCTGTATGGTTTCCCTCTCAAGCTGGGCGAACACGATACAGATATTCAGCATCGCCCGCCCCATCGGGGTGGAGGTGTCAAACTTCTCCGTAGAGGACACAAACTCTACATTGTACTGCTGGAACAGCTCCATCATGTTGGCAAAGTCCAGAATGGAACGGCTGATACGGTCGAGCTTGTAAACCACGACCTTTGCAATCAGCCCCCGCTTGATGTCCCGCACCAGTTCTTGAAACTTCGGACGGTCTGTGTTCTTGCCGCTGTACCCTTTGTCTGTGTATTCCTTGCAGTTACCGCCTTTCAACTCATATTTGCAAAATTCAATCTGGCTTTCAATGGAAATGCTGTCCTTTTTGTCCACCGATTGTCTTGCATAGATTGCGTCTATTCGATTGTTCATATTGTCGCTCCTTTTCTTAAAAAAGAAACGGAGCTGCTGACAGTTTTATTATACCGCCAGCACCCCCGCAAATCAACGATGGCTTCGGAAAACCTTATGCCCCGGCTTCCTCACTCTGCCGTTTGTCGGCATACTTGCGGAACACCTCATAAAGCTGCTGTTCCAGCTCCCGGCGTTTTGCCGCTTCCTGCTCCGGCGTGAACACCGGGGAGAGGTTTTCCAGCGTGATTTCCTTTCCTTGAAAAGTCACGACTTCGGTTTCTTTCTTGTATCTGATATGCTCCATAGTACCTCCATATTTAATTTTCAAAGTGCAGTGCCGCCATGCTGCGGCGTGAAATGTTTTCTGTCATCAATCACCGTTCCCTTGTGTGCCGCTGCTGCCGTTTCAGTTCCGCCAGTATATCCGGCGGGATACGGTCAACCAGCCGCTGTAAATTGTCCAGTTCGCTTTTCAGCTTTGCCCGTTCCATCGTATCTTTCATCTTGCCTTTTTCGCTGGCTTTGGCTCTGGCTTCCAACTGTTCATTTTCCGCCAAAAGGTCGTTTATCGTGACCTTGTATTTTTTGAGCTGACCGGAGAAGTTCTCCATCTGCGGAAACCACTTTTTCAGCAGGGAGAGGGCTTCCTCTTTCTTCTTTCCGGCATT
>DXUR01000741.1 GCA_019417795.1 Clostridiales bacterium
TCGTTTACCGACGCCAACCCCGACGCCGCCGACAAGGACTTCATCGAGTGCCTGAATCCCGGCTCTCTGGAGGTCCTGACGGACTGCAAAGTGGAAGCTGGTCTGGCCGCCGCCGCGGACCGCTATGCCGAAAGCCACGAGGGCGGAAAGACGGCTCCCGGCTACCAGTTCATGCGTCTGGGCTACTTCTGCCTGGATAACAAGGATACCAAGGCGGGCCATCCGGTGTTCAACCGCAGCGTCAGCCTGAAGGATAGCTTCAAAAAGTAAGCCAAATAAAAAGGTCTGTCCCGAAACTTCGGGGCAGACCTTTTTTGCTCAGTCAATCTTCAGGGGCTTTTTCAGGTTGTAGAAGGTAAAGGTACCGGTGCCGTCCAGATTTCCGTCCTGATCCGTGATCCGGATGTCGAATACGCAGACGGTGCCGCCGTGCTTAGTCTCCCGGGCCTCGGCGGTCAGAACATCGCCTGCCTTGGCTGCACGCATGAAATTGTACTGGGCGTTCAGCGTCACCGCCTGTTCGCCGTAAGCCGCCATGGCGGAGCCGGCGGCGTTGTCCGCCATGGAGAAGAACAGGCCGCCATGGGCTACGTCTACGGGGTTCAGATCGTCCTCCGTTACGGTCTTGACCACCTTGGCATAGCCGGGGGACAGCTCCGTTACCGTGATGCCGATACGCTGGCAGAAGCGGTTGCGGGCGTTGCGGTATTCCAAAATTTTTTGCATATCCATTTGCAGGAACTCCTCAACATGATTTTGCCCCATTTTACACGCTTTGACAGAAAAGGTCAAACGAAAACAGAAGAAAATGCTCAAAAACCGTTCCGTTTCGCTTGCAACCGCGCGGTGGAATACAGAATTGACCGCCGGAGCAGCGCTCCGGCGGTTTTTCTCCTATAAGTGCTTGCGGATGGTGTTGATGGCCCCTTTTTCCAACCGGCTCACCTGCGCCTGAGAGATGCCCACCTCGGCGGAGACCTCCATCTGGGTCTTGCCCTCGTAGAACCGCAGGGACAGGATGCGCCGCTCCCGTGGGTCCAGCAGCTTCATGGCATCCTTCAAGGCGATGCGCTCCGTCCAGCGCTCATCTGTGTTTTTCGTGTCGCTGACCTGATCCATGACGCAGATGGCATCCCCGCCACTGTCATAGATCGGCTCGTACAGAGAGACCGGGTCCACGATGGCGTCCATGGCAAAGACAACCTCCTCCCGGGGAATATCCAGCACCTTGGCGATCTCCTCCACCGTCGGCTCTTTCTGGTTTTCCGCCATGAGGTGTTCCCGGGCCTGCAAGACCCGGTAGGCGGTGTCCCGCATGGAGCGGGAGACCCGGATGGCGCTGTTGTCCCGGAGGTAGCGGCGAATCTCGCCTACGATCATGGGCACCCCGTAGGTGGAAAACTTTACCGGCTGAGAAATATCGAAATTGTCAATGGCCTTGATGAGCCCAACGCAGCCAACCTGAAACAGATCGTCCACGCTTTCACCTCGCCCCGCGAACCGCTGGATCACCGACAGCACCAGCCGCAGATTCCCCTCGATCAGTTCTTCACGGGCCTGCCGGTCCCCGGCCTTGCTGCGGCGGAGCAGCTCCATGGTCTCACTGCTTTTCAGGACCTTCAGCTTTGCCGTGTTGACCCCCGCGATCTCCACTTTCCCCTGCATATATCCGCCTCCTGCCGTTAAGCTCGACGGAGTCAGTATGCCCCTGCCGCGTTTTTCCTATACGGGAGGTTTTTGCCGATTCCGGCGGCATAGGACAGTCCCGGATCGGCATACCATTTTTTGAAAGGGGGCGGCGTAGATGCGGATACGGGAACTGCGGCGGAAAGAGGTCATCAACATTACGGACGGCGGGCGGCTGGGCTTTGTGGGGGACGTGGACCTCCGAATGCCGGACGGCCAGACGGCAGCCCTGATCGTCTACGGTCCCGCCCGTTTTTTCGGGCTGTTCGGTAGGGGAGAGGAGTACTACGTCCCGTGGGACAGCATCCAGCGGATCGGGGATGACATCATCCTCATCGACAAGCCCGCCCAGCACCGGGACCCGGCGCTGGAACGCCGCCGGCGGAAAAAATTCTGATAAAAAACAGCTCAACGTGGAATTTTCGGAGAAACGCCGAAAATTTCACGTATTTTTTGGAAATAATTCTTGCAATCCGTTTCACATTGTGCTATGATAATTCAGCATTCCGCATGGCTGCGGACTCTTTGTT
>DXUR01000742.1 GCA_019417795.1 Clostridiales bacterium
GCCAAGCAGCGCAAGCATATCGCGCTGCTTTTTTGTAATGGTGCGGGTCACCCATGCGTTGGCCGTTTGGCGCTTGTCAGCCTGAATCTGCTTCAAGATCGTGAAAAGACAATCGATGGAGTTATTGGGGATTTTGCGATTGCCTTGCTCACGGTCGTGGGCTCCCTTAATGGCCATCATGCGCAGTGAGGTGGCTAGCGTGCACACCAGCAATTTGCCCCAGTAAGCCGTATCCGTACACCGCAGTCGATTCCCATCAACCCAGTTTTTAAATTGATTGAAATCCTGCTCAACTTGGCCGCGCAGCCGATAGATGCTTAAGGCTTTAAACGGATTGGCTTCCGCATTGGTTCGGATCGCAAAACGGCCGGCATAGCGTAAGGCGGCCTCAATGGCGTTGTCATCACGATCCCAATAACGGCGTCCTTGCGCCGTCGTTCTTTCACAAACAAAACGCTTATAAGTCAGCCATTTTTCTGGCGGAACTTGTTTGTTCGCGTTTTTCAGATCCAGCACCTGCTGCACTTGTAAGCGAAGCTCTTCCATCTCAGCTTCATCGGCTTTAGGAAAGCGGTAAAGATGTAAATGCAGCGTCTTGTTGAGTGATCCATAGTCGGTGTATTGCTTCCAGGCTTCCGTGGTGGAATGGGCGTACACACGTTCGCCAGTGTCGTAGAAGCGCTGGTTATGCAGCGAAGCGTCATATCGGTCAAAGCTGCGCTTCACGATGTCCTCGCTGAGGCGAATGCCCTGTATGAACTTCACTTCCAGATCAATCTGCTTTTGGATGTTGATTAGGCTTTGATACCCCCGATCCGTCACCAAAATCACTTTCGAGAAATCAAAACCGGCATCCTTCATGCAAAAAACAATTTCTCCAAAGGCTGTGACATCAGGGATTGAGCCTTCATAGGCATGGGCGAAGACAATGTCCCCAGAGTCTTGGTCACAAACAAAGGTGAAATTGAGTACCGGTAATTCCGGATCACGTTTGGCATGGCCGTAGGCAACATCCGCGATGGTGGCCGAATATGACGAAATCGTGGTGTTGTCCAACGCATAGTGCACACAGTCTGTGCCGGACATCTTTTTGATCTTGCTTTGATGCCGCAGATGGAAATAACGCGCAAAGTCCTTGGGCGTAACTCGGCTCAATACTTCGCTGATGCGCTGGCTCTTCAGAGCAGGACCATGCGGCAAATACACACTGGCCCGCCAATCCTCCATGGCAGCCATGGAGTTGCCGCCGTCTAATTTGTAGATCGCCAGATTGAGCAGGCTGCGGGCATCCTCTTTGAAGATCTCGCGCAGATGCTCAAGCACCTGTGACTGCGCTGCCAGCTGTTCCAAAGCCCAAGTGAACCCCAAGCTACGGGTATCCCACAAAGCTGTATCTATTTCGGCCTCCGCTGGTTTAGGGCCGGGAGCGTTCGGGAAATCTCGGCGATAGGCAGCCTCATCGACCAGAGTCTTATCCAGGCCGAAATAAAAGGTTCCTTGGGCGTACTGAGGAAATTCAGTACGAAATTTGGCGGTGATATTGACGACGGAATCGGCTGCTAAGCGGCCGACATACTTGCGGGCTGAGCGTTTTGATTTCTTAGTGACCGGATCCCACTGCGTTTGATAGGCGTAGATGTAGCACAAGCCCTTGGCATTGGTTTCTTTGGTGAAATACCACTTGTTGCTAGCCTTTTTCATCATCAATCCCGCTAACAGATACCTAATTAAAACATAGGTAGCATTTTAGCGGAAAAAAGAAATCCCGTAAAAACTTATTGGTTCATTTTCACGGGATTAGCTCAGCAAAACAACCGATCCTTGACCTTAATCACTCGAGTTCGGGATCTGTTATCCGGGAGTTCAGGTTTTGCGTCAACAGTGAACCGCCGCCCCTTGCTTTTAAAGTTCTTCTCTAAGACAAATGCCTGAGGAATAAAGCATCAATCCGTTGAAAAATAGAACCTATTCTCTGCAGTAAATCCGTTTGGGAGATTTTGACAGATGGACGCAGCATCTCTTACACAGGCGCTCTACAACGCCTTTTGCACCAACAAGCCGCTTGACATGAAGGCCTGCTCGGGTGTTTTGAATGACTATGAAAGCGCTTACGCCGTTCAGCGCAAATTTGCCGAATTAAAGGGCGAACCGACTGGCGGCTACAAGATCTCGCTCACGAGCAAAACGACGCAGGATATGTTCGGCACCACCGAGC
>DXUR01000743.1 GCA_019417795.1 Clostridiales bacterium
TCGTCAGGGCGGCTGTTATCGCAAGATTTCTGTTTTTTCCGGCTCTTGACCGTCAGACGCGGATAAACGCGAGCTGTCGGCAAGCACCAGTTTGAGCAGCTTGTCGCGGAATGTTTCTGTGCTGCTGTGATTGAAAAATAACTCCGCAACAATGGTCTGCCCGTTCCTCTGGGTCGTGATGATACTGTCGGGGGTCTGTTCTGCCATAGGCGGCTCCTTTCTTCGGGCGCAAAAGAGGGATTTCCCGTAGTTCGGAAAATCCCTCTTGGTTGACGGTTATTCTGTTTTACTGTGTGGGCTGTGCGGCGGCTGCCTGCGCCTTTCGCCTTGCCCGGTATTCCCGCGCTTTCATGCGGTCATACTCCCGCTGCTTTTCAAGGTTTCTCGCCCGGTACTCCCTTGAATACTGCCGGTGGTAGGCGCGGCTCTTTTCCTTTTTGGCTTCTTCGATTTCCTCCCGCATTTGCTGGATTTCCTGCTCGGTCGGCTCTGCAAGCTGTGTCACTTCGTTCTCAAACTTGCCGATATAATTGAAATATATGCTGATGTGCTGGATTGCGTATCTCGCCCTTTTCTGGTCGCGCTCATGCACTTCAATCCGGCTGATAAACTCGTTGAGAATGGCGGGGGTAAGGTCGGTAAAGGCGGCATGGCGTTCCGTCAGCTTCAAAAACTTCTGCGCCCGTCCTCCCGCGTTCTCATAAGCGGATAGCTGCTCTTGGAGCGTGGCAAGCTCCGCTTTCAGCGCGTAGTATTCTTCTGAATACTTCTGCGACATCTGCTCATAGCGGTCTTGCGGGATCGTGCCGAGGGCGTTGTCCTCATAGAGCTTATTCAGCACCTTGTCAATCTGTTCAAGGCGCGTCGTGATTTGCGGGATACGCTTCTGCTGTTTCTTGGTCTGGTCGGTCTGCTGCATGGCAAGGTTCTTTTTCACTAAGGCTTCAAACTCCGCCCGGTTGCTGATAGAATAGTCCTCGATTTTCTTCAGCACTTCCGCGATGGTCTGCATGAGCAAGTCCGCGTCCATGATGTGCGGGGAATGGCATTTGGGGTTCTTGGCTTTTCCCTTGTGGTACTCGCTGCAAAAAGCAACATGCCGCTTGCCGCCGTTCCGGTAATCAATACGAATGTGCATTTTTGCGCCGCAGTCCTTACAGAAAAGCAAGCCGGACAGAGGGTGGATTTCCCCGTCCCCGTTGGGGCGTCTGACGGGTGCGTTTTCCAAAATCCGCTGTACGGTTTCAAAATCGCTGCGGCTGATAATCGGCTCATGCACATTTTCTGTGATGTGCCACTGGCTCCGGTCTACATAGTGGTTATGTTTATCCCGGAAATGCTTTGTAGTCTTGAAGTTGACTACATCGCCGCAATACTCCTGCCGTGTGAGGATATTGGTCAAGGTGGCTTTGTTCCACTTGCAGCGGTTATCCTCGTTGAGCGTCTTATTTTTACAGGTTCCCCGCCCGCGGTCTTTCATGTAGAAAGTGGGGGTTGGGATTTGCTCGTTTTTCAGATGCACGGCGATTTGGTTGCGGTTCTTCCCGCCGATAAACAGACGGAAAATCAAACGGACAACCTCGGCGGCTTCTTCGTCGATTATCCAAAAATCCTTGTTGTCCGGGTCTTTGACATAGCCGTAAGGGGCTTCGGTGACAATCGGCTTTCCACTCATGCCTTTGGTCTTAATGCCCGTTTTCACTTTCTTGCTGATGTCCTTTGCGTACCACTCCGACATGATATTGATAAAGGGCGCAAACTCCAATGTGTCGGGCTTCTCGCTGTCAATGCCGTTGTTGACCGCGATAAAGCGCACATTGTTCCGTCTGAATATCTCCATCGCGTTGCCGACTTGGAGATAGTCGCGCCCCCAGCGGGTAAGGTCTTTCATAATGCAGACACCGATTTTCCCGTTTTCCACATCGTCCATCATGCGGGAGTAGGCGGAACGGTCAAAAAACCTGCCGCTTTCGTCATCGTCGATGTAGTGCCGGATATTGGTTAGGTGCTGCCCTCTGGCATAGTTCTCCAAAAATATTTTTTGGTTCTGTATGCTGTTGCTCTCGCCGCCGTCCCTGTCCTCGTCGCCCACGGAAAGGCGGGAGTAAAGGGCTGTAATTTTGCTATAATCAGTCATGTGCATAACCTCCTGTGCGTCCATGTATGTGTCATTTACACTTAAAATTATGCACTCCA
>DXUR01000744.1 GCA_019417795.1 Clostridiales bacterium
ACACTGGGGTGCCGCAGAACCTTATTGGAAAAAACGCAGGACTTGGGCCAGTGCCTGGTTGACCTCTATGATACCGACTTTTATGACACATACTGTGTACTGTCTGAAATCAATAAACTATTGCGTCCCCTGACTCCCGAACACAAGGATGAAACTGCATGGAGAAAGCTGTTGGAACTGGCGATGCCGCTTTGTAAAGTGCATCCATTTTTTGGGCTATTGATCAAGGAACTGAGTGATTTAGAAGAAAATCACGCATATGGCAAGAATGATACCAAGGATATATTGCTTCGGTTTGACCGAGATTTTGAAAATATCGTTAGTGATGCAAAGGCATTAATTGAAGTGTGCCTGGATGATCGCTATCAGCCAAACTACTCCACGGCAGAGAGATACCGCGAGGCTCATTATGACGCTCGACTTTGCTTTGATGATATGCGCTATGGTGAGCTTGCCACAGAGGAAGTTATGTTGGAGCGTCCCGCATATGACAGCGCCTACAACTACAGCGTTGAAAAGCTGCGGGAGCAGGGCATCAAGACGGCGCTGCGCGAAGTGCTCTATCCCAACACCGTACGAGATCTCTACAACTATCTGAAGGGCTATTGTCTCCGTCTGCCGCTCCCAATCCACAAGTGCAAAAACTGCGGCAGATACTTTGTTGTGACTGGCAACATCACGCAGGACTACTGCACTCGGTTGATGGAAGGCTCGGAAAAGACCTGCCGCCAAATGGGAGCCGTGGTGCAGTATCAGAGCCGACAAATGAAGAATCCTGCCACAAAGGAGTTTACACGATCCTACAAGGCTCACAACGCCCGTGTGCGATATGGAACGATGACCAAGGCGGAGTTTACCGCATGGTCGAAGGAGGCGCGGGAAAAGCGCGCAGACTGCGTTGCTGGCAAACTGCCGCTGGAGGAATTCGTGGCATGGCTCGACAGCGACAGACAGCGATAAGTTAAACAACGGACTGACTGGCCGTTTTATAATTTCAGAGGAAAGAGAGGTACATGTGAAAAGCAATACCAAGAACGCAAAGGGCAGCGGCACCATCCGCAAGCGCTCCGACGGGCGCTGGGAGGCCCGCTATACCACCGGCATTGACCCGAAGACGGGCAAACAGACCCAAAAGTCCGTCTATGGCAAGACACAAAAAGAAGTCCGTCAGAAGCTGACGGAGGTCACAGCGGAGATCGACAGCGGGACGTATTTGGAGCAGACGAAGGATACGGTGGGGGAGTGGCTGGATACCTGGCTGAAAACCTACGCGCTGTATTCCGTGAAAAGCTACACCTATGATGCCTATGAGCGCAGCTGCAACATCCATATCAAGCCTGCGCTGGGGCGGATACGGCTGTCCGCACTGACAGCACCGCAGATCCAGCAGTTTTATAACAGTCTGATCACGGAGAAGGAGTTGTCACCCAAGACGGTGAAGAACATCCATGGTGTGCTGCACCGGGCGCTGGGACAGGCTGTAAAGCTGGGAATGCTCCGTTCCAATCCGACGAATGTCTGCGATTTACCAAAGGCCCACCGAAAAGAAATCAAGCCGATGGAGCAGGCGGAGATCACAAGATTTCTGCAAGCGATCCAAGGTACGAAGTATGGGCTGGTGTATCAAATCACCCTGTTCACCGGATTGCGGGAGGGGGAAGTGCTGGGACTGACGTGGGATTGTATTGATTTTCAGCATAATGCGATCTACATCAATAAGCAGCTCCAGAAAACGAAAAAGGTAGGCGGCACGTACTGCCTTGCCCCAACGAAGAACAACCGCAGCCGAACGATTTTGGCAGCCCCCTCTGTGATGGCGCTGTTCCGAAAACAAAAAAGCCAGCAGGCGCAAATGCGTCTGTTGGCAGGAGAAGCGTGGAACAATTCGTGGGATTTGGTGTTTACAAATGAGTTGGGTGGACACTTGAGCCATTTTACGGTGTATATCCATTTCAAACGGATCGTAAGAGAGCTTGGTATGCCGGAGGAGCGGTTTCATGATTTGCGGCACAGCTTTGCCGTGGCCTCCATTGAGAGCGGCGATGACATCAAGACAGTGCAATCCAATCTGGGCCATGCCACCGCCAGCTTTACCTTGGATGTGTATGGTCATGTATCGCAAAAAATGCGGCAGCAATCCGCTGACCGCATGGAGGAATTTATTCAGAAAGTCTCCGGTTGAAACGATTGCCGCA
>DXUR01000745.1 GCA_019417795.1 Clostridiales bacterium
ATGCCGCCCGATTGTGCTGCGTGTCCAGCCGCTTTGTTCTCCGATTTCTTTCTGCTTCAAATGCTGGAAGTAATACAAAAAGATTTCCTCCTGCGACTGTTCCGGCAGTTCGGCAAGAGCCGCCGCAAGGGAACAGCTATCTAAAAATATCGTCTGCCCCCGGACAGAAAACAGATAAGTTTCGCCATAGTCCGGCACTTGAAAATACTCGTCTGTGGTGCTTAGTGGGACAAACTTTTCTTCGGTCAAATATTCAAGGGAGATTTCCCGTTTCCACCTCGCCGCCAGCATACGGGCAGCGTCAAAGGACGCATGGCGAATAACAATCCGGCAATAGGTATCATGGGTATAGCGGATATGTTCTTGATAGGCTTCGTATTCAGTCATGGAAAATCCCCCTTTCTTCGATTATGGGAAAGGGCGGCAGCATTTTCTGCTGTCGCCCCTTGATTACCCACCGGCAAGGACAGGCGGGGCTGTCAACGGTGGGTGCAGCCCATTTACTTGCCGTTGACTGGCTCGGCTGGTTTTGCTATTTTTAGCGACTTCATTCATCTATGCTTATCGTTTCATCACTTATTGCTAGCGGGTTATTCTGGGTATTGCTGTTGAGGTCTGGAACGCTGAAAAAGACAGCAATAAAAATATTCACAAGAACGATTACTGCTAATATAATGGCAACAATTTTCCAGATACGACGTGAGCGGCGGTTCTTGATTGCCAGTTGCTCGTTTATTCTGGATAGTTGTTCGGCAACATCACTGGCGACATTTTCATTTTCAATTTTCGTACCCAGCAATTCACTGACAGATACCTCTAATATTTCAGCCAGACGAATAAGAGTATCAGCGTCGGGAACGGACAAATTTTTCTCCCATTTGGAGATAGTCTGTCTGACTACATGAAGTCTGGTTGCTAATTCTTCCTGTGAAAAGCCTTTCTGTTTTCTGAGAGTTTTTAGATTTCATAGAAACATGATGCGTTCCACTCCTTTGTCTTGGTAAATCAAAAATAGCATGATAGCTGCTATGCGGCAAGCAATGCAGATTAACATTAGCGCAACTGCCTATAAAATAAGCATAATTCCGCACAAATCACTTGAAAACGAATATTTCTTCAATCGGTGCTTCAACAACTCTTGAAATATCAATCGCCAGTTTAAGTGAGGGATTGTATTGTGCCTTTTCCAGCCGCATAATTGTTTCTCGCCGCACGCCTACCTGTGCCGCTAACTGCTCTTGTGTCAAATCCTTTAATAGCCTGTACTTTTTTAATCTACATTCAAAATCCGGCACGCTTATTCCTCGCTTTCATCAAACTGTTCATCGTTATCATAATGATATAGCAGATATTCGCTAAGGAATATTTCAAGTGCTATGGAGAGAGCTATAACAATAACAAGAGCAATTAAGGTATATTCAAGGTTATCCATGAGCTTTCCCTGTCCCAAAATGAGTATTGCAAGAAAAATAATGGACAGAGAAGTTTTGTTCGCTACACTTTGCGCTTTCATTTTGTTTTCTTTGTATCGTTCATCTATAAGAGTATTTGACATTTTTCCCTCATAGAAAAATCCGAAAAAGCCGAAAAACAGGAAAAACACAAAAGGAAAAATTGTCTTGTCAACGCTGTAAGTCCAAAATCCCAAAAATCCGGCAAATCCTAATAAACCTAAAAAACCCAGTTTTGGATTTATTGTTCTGGTGGATTGCAAGGTTAATTCCCTACGCCTGTTTGTTTTAATAGATTCCAAAAACAACACAACAATATTCACAATATACAAGGTAAGAAGTACGCCGGAAATAATCATAGGCAGGTCTTGCACTCTGAAAACATATTCAGATAAATCCATAGGCACAATAAACCTTGAATTGTTAAATGCTATCGTGTACCATGAAGATATTGCTACCAGCAGAGCGCATATCACGCCCAGGCAAATTGTGAGTTTCGTTCTTTTTTTCATAATGGTGTCCTCCGATGAGATGTATTTGTCGCTTGTCGAGATAAATATATCACTTCAAAGGCTGGCTGTCAATAGGAAAGATACAAATACATCACTTTCCCCAAAATGCTTAGAAAGACAAAAGCTGATATAGGAAAATCCCCACATCAGCTTTTCGTATTGGTCTGTGTTTCGGAAATAGTGGCTGCTGTCTATCAAATTATCATTTGTTACTTTACCGCACATGAGCATT
>DXUR01000746.1 GCA_019417795.1 Clostridiales bacterium
GTCCCGGATAGGATCTTTCAGCCAGCTTTTCTTGTCCCCGGAGAGATCGGCAGAGGGGATCTTCGCCAGCAGCTTTTCCTTCAGCGCCGCCGGGGTAAAGTCTACGCGGCTGTAATAATTGGGGATGGTCTCCTTGGCTTCGGGGGAATCCACCGGCTTCAGGTAGGGCAGATCGTTCTGCCACACCTGTCCCGCAGCTCGGGTCAGCCCTGCGGAGCTGGAATGGAACACCGCCAGAATCGGAATGCCGCCGTAAAGGATGGCCTCCCCATCGGTAGACGTCACTGCATCACGGACCTTTTTCTCATAAGCGTCCGCCTGTGCCCCCCAGTTGGCCCGGGCCTGCTCCATGGCGATATACGCCTGGCAGCAGGTGGAGTCCGTGCAGATGTCCGCCGTGTCCCCGTGGTTGCTGCCGGCTGTCAGCTTGTAAAGGGTATAGGTACGGGCTGCCACCGCCTGAGCCTTCAGCGCCTCCTCTGCAAAGGACGCCGGCATCTCCGCCGCCGTGACGCCCACCAGATAGTCCGCCAGCGTCATTTCCCGCACGGTCTCTCCGTCCAGCACCCGCAGGGTCCGGTCCGCGTCATAAACTGCCTTTACCGCAGGCTGGACCGGAGCCGTCTGCTCCGTCCGGGGTAATTCCGTATACTCCGGCACCTCCGCCGGTTCCCGGGCTACGGCCAAGGGCAGCAGAAACAGCCCCAGCAGCGCTGCCACCGAGGTCAAAGCCGTATTTTTCCAAAGCTGCATAGCGATTCCTCCTTTGCTTGTCCAATCTATGCGGCCATCAACAGAAACATGTGCCCCGGTGCAACGTTCGGCACACAAAAACCGGCAGACGCTCCGCACGTCTGCCGGTTTTTCAAGGAAACCAATTATTTTTACTGTATGATTGCTGATACGGTATCCGCAGTCCCGTGCCGCCGCTCACTCCGCCATCAGGCTGTCATTTTCCATGATGAAGGGCCGGGTGGTATCCTGTCCCCAGGAGGTATCGTACTTTGCCATCAGATAATCGCGCAGTTCCGCCCGATTTTGTAACTTTACCAGCCGGTACGGTTCCTGGAAGGCAACCTTCTCGATCAGACAGAAGCTCCCGTCCTCCACAGGCAGCAGCACCCCAACATGCCCCACAAACAGCGTATTCTCCGTGTCCGAGAACCTGTCATGCAGGACAACGGAGATCAGCCGGGCGGGGCTGTCTGAAAACGCGACGCCCCGGGCGGCCCAGCCCGCCTGAAGCGTCTGGGCCTGCTCATTCACATCCGTACTGTCTGCGGCGGGCACCGGCGCAAACAGCGCGCAGAATTTGGCAGTGCTGTCTCCGCAGAGAACGGCGGGATCTTCGGTTAGCGTTTCCAAATCCAGAAAAAGCGTATCCTCTCCCTGAGTCTTCGGCTGATCCGCTCCGGCGGTGACGAACCCACCGAACAGGCTGAATGCCGTAATGCGGCAGTTATAGCCGGGGAAGTCACCGTTTTTCTCCGCCCACAGATCCTGCATCTCATAGGGATCGTACTTGGTGTCGGTGGGGACAGCGCGCTCAAAGCCGTTCGTCAGCCATTCACTCTTGACGCTGGCGTTGAACTGGTCCACCTGGTCAAAAAGGCCACGGATCCGGGTCTCGTCTATGCCCGCGTTCTCAAGCAGCCGGGAGAGCAGAGCACGGGAATCCTCGTCCGTCAGATTGGCGTATTCGACAGGTTCCTGCGTCGGCTGTGGGATGTCCGGCTCTGTTTTGCCGCCGCAGCCGGTAAGGGTGGCAAGGATGAAGCTGACAGCCGCAAGGATCGCTAACAGATGTTTGTTCCGATTCATAAATTACGTTACCTTTCCTGTGTTCGTCCATTCTGCGATGCAGAACAGAGCGCATCATATGTCTTTATACTATACACATATTGGCGAAAAATATCTATACAGAATTCCATGGGCCACCTTGACCGCTGCGGGTTCCTCCCGTTTTCCATAAGGTCTGCCGCATATGGACAGCGCATACCGCAAACGAAATGTGCATGAAGTTTTCGTGCACCATTTCCGGTTGCCCCGCAGGGGCGAGGAAATGGCACATTTCTTATTTTGCTACACTTTTGCATAGCAAAAAAGGAACACCACCCTGACGGATGGTGTTTCTATTTGGTGCCGGTGGTGGGACTCGAACCCACACGGTATCGCTACCAACGGATTTTGAG
>DXUR01000747.1 GCA_019417795.1 Clostridiales bacterium
CCGCCATGTTTATGTTTGTACCCGGTGTATGCGTTCCGGTAAGGTCACCAGAGCGGTCTAATTGTACAGATAAACAGGTAAAGCACTCAGACTTTGGTCTGAGTGCTTTTTCTATTGGTATGCTGCAGGTCAGTTTTCACTTGCACCACTCCCCCGCTTCCGTTTGCTGTTTCATTCCCTCTGATCCCATTGAAATGAGCTCTGCCGGTTTCCCGGCGAAGCACGTTTTTGATGAGTCTTACTTCCCTTTGCGGTTCCTCCGCAATCTTCGTGACCTTGGGATCAGCTGGAAGTGCGGAATTAAATAAAACTTAGAAAAAACCACCGGAACAGCACGTTCCGGTGGTTTTTTATTGATGCATTACAGCCAGGTGGTCTCTGTCAGTTCGTCCTTTTTGGCCCGGCGCATGAGGCTGCTCACCACATCCTGCACGGCCACGCCATGATAAAGAACCTCATAGACGCTGCGGCAGAGGGGCATTTCCACACCCTCACGCTGAGAGAGCTGGTAGATGCTTTCTGCGGCGTAATAGCCCTCCACCACGGCGCCCACCTCCGCCATGGCCTCCTGTGCGGACTTTCCCTGTCCGATCAGAATGCCTGCGCGGCGGTTCCGGGAGTGCATGGAGGTGCAGGTGACGATCAGATCGCCCATACCTGCCAGACCGCCGAAGGTCTGCCGGGTGCCGCCCAGCTTTTCGCCAAGGCGCGTCAGTTCCGCCATGGCGCGGGTCATCAGCAAAGCCTTTGTATTATCCTGATAGCCCATGCCGTCACATACGCCGCAGGCCAGAGCCACTACGTTTTTCATGGCGGCGGACAGCTCCACGCCCACGATATCCTCACTGGTATAGACCCGGAAATAGTCGTTCATAAAGGCGTCCTGCACCAGCCGGGCCACTTTCAGATCCGGACAGGCGGACACGCAGCCGGTGGGCATCCGAATGCTTACTTCCTCTGCGTGAGAGGGACCGGAAAGGGCAGCTACTTTACAGATGTTCCCGGTGACTTCCGCCAAAATCTGGCTCATGCGGAGGTTCGTATCCCGCTCGATGCCCTTGGAAACACTGACCAGAACGGTCTCCGGTGTCAGGTATGGGGCGATCTTCTTTCCCGTCTCCCGCACGGCGAAGGACGGCGTGGCGGAGATCACCAGTTCTGCCCCCTTCAGACAGTCCAAATCTCCGCTGATCTTCAGGCTGTCCGGCAGCTGGACACCCTTCAGCTTGGAATTCTCCCGGGTCTTTGCCATCTCCGCAGCCTTCGCCGGGTCATGGGACCACAAGGTCACATCGTGCCCATTGTCGCAGAGCACCATGCTCAGGGCCGTGCCCCAGCCGCCGCTGCCAACTACAACTGCTTTCATGTTATCCTCCTAAGTCTTCTTCCGATGGAAACTGAGTTTGTTTTCATTTCCCGCCAGCAAGCGCTGGATATTGGCCCGGTGCTTCCAGACGATCAATCCGCCCAGGCAAAAGGCCAGTACAATGATCAGCGTCTGGGGGTAGCAGTACCAGCTGATAAAGGGGAAGCTGGCCCCAGCCCACAGGGAGCCGAGGGAAACGTACCGGGTCAGAGCCGTTAAGATCAGGAAGCCGCCCCAGACCACAACGGCGATGCGCCAGTCGATCATAATGGCCACAACACCTCCGGAGAGGATGCCCTTGCCGCCCTTGAACTGGAACATGCAGGGGAACATATGGCCCAGCAGGCAGAACAGACCCGCCCAGTATTTGGCGAAGGTGTCCCAATACGCAACGGTAAAGTCTGCGGAGATGAAGATCGTATAGCCGCTGAACATCAGCCATTGGCTGACCAGCAGCGCCACAACTGCCTTCAGTACGTCGCACAGGATCACCACAAAGGTCAGCGGCCCGCCGAAGGTGCGGAAGAAATTGGTCAGGCCGGCGTTGCCGCTGCCGTGGTTCCGCACATCATTCCGCAGGATATACTTGGAGACGATGACCGCCCCGTTGAAACAGCCGCAAAGGTAGGCGAATACCGCCGCGACGCCCAGCAGCAGCGGCAGCGGCGCGCCGTTTGGAAAGATGCTCTGCACGGTCAATCCTCCTTATCGCCCTTTTCCCGGATGGACAGGATGATGGGGGTACCCTCCAGACGGAAGGTGGAGCGGATGCAGTTTTCCAGATACCGCTGATAGGAGAAGTGGAACAGCCGCCGGTCATTGC
>DXUR01000748.1 GCA_019417795.1 Clostridiales bacterium
CGTCAAAAGCTGCTGGTATCGGGGTGCTTCCGGATGATCTGACGGAGACGGTGACGGCGAACAGTCCGGGTCCAACACCGGTGCAAGGAAGCAAATACTCTGAATTACCCGCATTTTGTGCTCCAAGGACGAGTGAACATAGACCTGGAGTGTCGTGCGGACATCTGTATGACCAAGCATCTCGCTCAGGCTCTTGACATCGACTCCACGCTCCACGCATCGGGAGGCATAGGTGTGCCGCAACACATGGAAATTTCGATATGGAATACCCGTCGCCTTTAGCAAGACCTGGTATTGGTATTGTAGTGTCCGTGGCTCCATAGGCACATTTTTCCCGGTCAAGAGGTATTTTTCTCCATCGGGATGAGACTGAACAGCCTTTTTCAAGAGGGTGGCCATGTCCAGCGGCAGGGGGATGGTACGATGAGCACTGTTGCTTTTGGGCGGCAGCACGGCCAGACGAGTGCGATCCCCGCTGCGGATACGCTGCACGGTTTTGGTGACATGGATTACCCCGTTTTGTAGGTCAATATCCTTATATTGCAGGGCGCACAGCTCTCCAAGGCGTAAGCCGGTGTTTAGCGTCAGCAAAATAGCGATCCCGGTGGTCGTCGGCTCAACTACAATCTTCTGTGCCAATCGCTGGACTTCATCCGGGCAGAATATGTCAATCTGCTTTCTCCGATATGCTGGCAACTCCACAGTCAGGCCCGGACAGGAACAGCCTGCTTTTGGGGCGCTGTATTTCAGAATGGATTTCAATAACACCCCCACATCTCTGGCGCTTTTTCCGGAAAGACCATTTTTCTGAAGACGGCGAAGAAAATCGGAAATCTGATTCGCCGTCAGTTGGCATACAAGCACCGCTCCCAAAGCGGGCAGAATATAGTGTTCCAGCATATAGGCATATCGGGCAAGCGTGGACTGCTTCAATTTATCCTGTTTGTCCGCAAGAAACCGCTCCGCAGCCTGATTCAGCGTGAGTGAGGAAGTTTTCGCCGGCAGTTCTTGAAGGGATTCCATGCGCTGCTGCCGTTTTGCACGGCACTCCCGATAACTGCTGCCATAAACATAACCATACTCGGCCCGACCAGAAGGTGAGTGGCCCCGGATATACCGTCCCTCCCAGCGCCCATCCTTACGCTTGTAAATATTTTCTCCACGCCTTGGCATATTGATTTCCTCCTTGACGATGTTTTTGACGGCGTATTTTACTAACATTTTAATTTTGATCGATATGGCTCTGCAAAAATGCAGGTGAATTGGGTGCGATCAATGTATACATTTGTGATTTGTGTGCGAATTTTGCTAAATAACCGTATTTCAGGCATTGACAAGCGACAAAAAGGCCGATATAATATAGATGGTTAAAGAGGAGTTTGCTTCGCAAATGGGATAAATTTACGAAAGCCCATTTCCGGAGGATCTATTGTAGTATTCCCTTAACAAACAAAGTGATACTGGAAAACAGAATAATCGAGTCCGATGATGCTGCACGGCGGTCATCCGAGCTGGAAACAGCCAGGTGATTGCCCTGAAGGAAAGGGGTGCGATTCCCCATGCGGTCGGCACTGTAAGCGCAAGGATATGATCGAGGCGGGAAACCACTGGGACGAAAGTCCGTCATTGCGAGAAAATCGTGAGAAGACAGATCATAAACGCAGAGAGTATCTCATGGCGCAAGTCAGTAGAATTGTGTAGTTAGGACTCAAAGGCAGCGGGCGCTCTCTCCGTGGTGCTGATATGGCAGAAGTGTACGCTGATGACCCAGTATGGGTTTATCAGCGCATTTTTTTGTCATGAATCATTAAGGAGGTGTGCCCATGGGTAAAGTAGCAGGTGCGCAAAATTTTGACGGAGCGAATTGGTATGAGCAGCACATTGCCAAAAGAACACGGGATGCATTGGCTGAGCAGGACCGCGCATTTGCGGAAAAACACGCTGGCGACAGCCTGGATCAGCTGGCTGCCTATCTCCGGCGCTGCGCCGGACATTGGGGAAAGTCCCCTGCCCCCATCGAGATCGTCGGCGGCAGTTACATCGCAGAGCGCTTTGGCGATTGGAAAGATGCGCTGAGAGCCGCCCATTTGAATCCTATATACAAAAACCCCCGCAATAGAAATTGCGGGCGCTATCAAAAAGAAAAGAATATCCAAATTCAGCTGCATCGGGGCGAGCGTGACGC